>DATKWP010000101.1:0-3515 GCA_035529535.1 Anaerolineae bacterium
GACCCGGATCAGGCCGGCGCGCGGGCGGGGGTCATCGCGCCATTTCGTCTGGATGTGGTATAGCAGGCGTGGTAGTTGCTTGTAGGACTGGATCTCGGTACGCACCAGGCTGGCGATGACTTCTTCGTGGGTCATCGCCAATACCATGTCCCGGTCGTTCTTGTCGTAAAAGCGCGCCATTTCCGCACCGATCTCGTACCAGCGCCCCGTCTGCTTCCATACGTCGGCCGGGTGGACGACCGGCATGGTGATCTCCTGCCCGCCGATGGCGTTCATCTCGTCGCGCAGGATATTCTCGATCTTGGTCATGGATCGTCGCGCCAGGTGCAGATAACTAAAGATGCCGGCGCCCAGTTGGCGGATGAAGCCGGCGCGGACGAGCAACTGGTGGCTGGCGACCTGCGCATCTGCGGGTGGTTCCCGCAGGGTGCAGCCAAAGAGTTGGGACATTTTCATGGTTCACCTCCTCTGGAAAATAAAGCCAGCCTCCCGGGGGCCGGAAGGCTGGCGGATGAAAATGGCTGGCAACGCCCGTGCAGCGCTAACCGGCCCCCGGGAAGGGGTACGGCGGCAGGCTGCTAGGGGCGGGTAACGCACTGCGCATCGTCATAGGATCCTCACTACGCAGCATTGTAATACATGATGGGATATATGTCAAGTGGCCATCGCGCAGGTGCAAGTCCCCTGCGCAGCGGGGGGTCTGTGACGGCTTGCCCAGGCTTCGTGCGCGGGGACTTCGTGAGCCGCGTGCAAATGCGAGCCCCCAGCCCAGTACTGCTGGGCTGGGGGCTTCGTTGTGCTCGCCAGGTGGCGAGGACCGGCCTGTCAGGGACCGGCTAGTTGATCGTATAGACGACCTGCACGCTGACCGAGACGGAGAACGTGCCAGGCGAAATAGATGGTGCGGCTACTCCTCCGCCGCCCCCGCCCATGCCCTCAACCATCGGCATGGGCACCGGGTACCCACCGCTGGTCTCCATGATCGTGACCGGCTTCCCCAGCGCGATGTCCAGCGCCTTGGCCATCGTCTCCGCCTGGGCGCTGGCCTTCTCCAGTGCCTGCTGGCGGGCTTGTTCGATCAAGGCATCGGGATTCTCGACGCTGAAACTCACGCCGGAGATCGTGTTGGCCCCCGCCCCCACCACGGCTGCCAGCAGGTCGCCCACCTTCTTCAGGTCGCGCAGCGTGGCCTGGACGTAGTGCGAGACGTGGTAGACGACCTCGCCGGTGGGCGTGCCCTTCTCAGGATCGTAGATCGTCTCCACCCATAGGTTGTAGCCGGTGGTCTGGATGTCCTCCTGGGCCACGCCCAGTCCCTGGGCCGCGGCAATCGCCTTGTTGATCTTGTCCGCCGCCTCGTTCACGATCGCGGCCGGGTCATCCCCGCGCAGTTCCACGCCAAAGGTCACTATGGCGATCTCCGGCTCGGCGCTGGCGGTACCAACACCGGTGGCCACCAGCCCCTGCGGCCACGGGCTGCCCGTCTGCTGCCATACGACCCCGCCTCCACCGCCGCCTCCGGCCACCGGAGATGTCTCCCCGGCCGCCAGCGTGGCCTGCGGGCGGATCTGTGCGCAGGCTGTGAGCGTTACAGCCAACACGGCCAGCACACCAATACTCTTGAGTAACCCTTTCTTGTTCATCACTTTACCTCCTGAATATCCATCGTTCTACCGGCTAAAGACGCTAGAGTGCGGTCTTTGGTTCCACTCTAGTACTACTCACCCTCCCGCAGGTTTGAAGGCGATTTTACGTCGGTCGGGCCAATTTCGAACCTGCGGGAGGGTAGGCCGGATCATGATTATGCTTATGCCTATATTCATAATTATAGCATGGTACCATTTGATTTACATTAGACGGAAGGATGGGTTTGCCCCTGCTTACCAGGCGACCGGGTGCTTGTCATCCCCGGCGCATGGCGTATAATCTGCCGAATGAGCACAGGGAGATCATCAACGATACTGCAAACTGCCATCGAGGCGGCACAGCGGGCCGGGCAGGTGATCGTCGAGCGGTACTCGGCCGGGCACACGTTCACCGTCAAAGGGTATCGCGACGTTTCGACCGAGGTGGACACTGCGGCAGAGGCCATCATCATGGGGCTGGTTCGAGATCGTTTCCCCGGCCACGCCATCCTTTCCGAGGAGGCAGGGGGCAGCCAGATTGGCGGCGGGTTCACGTGGGTCGTGGACCCGCTGGATGGGACGACCAACTATGCTCATCGCCTGCCGGTGTTTGCCACGTCCATCGGTGTATTGCAGGGAGGCGCGCCCCTCGTCGGTGTGATCTATGACCCCCTGCGCGAGCACATGTTCACCGCTGAACAGGGAGGGGGGACCAGACTCAACGGTGCTCCGCTGCACGTCAGCCGTGTTTCGGACCTGGGCCAGGCGGCGGTGGGCACGGACTGGGGGTACGACGACGAGTTGCGCGAGCAGGTGCTGACGAGCCTGCATCGCATCAGCCCTCGCTGCGGCACCGTCCGCACGCTGGGGTCGGCCACGCTGGCGCTGGCCTACGTGGCAGCGGGCTGGCTGGACGTCTATTATCACCTGAGGTTAAAGCCCTGGGACGCTGCCGCTGGCGTGCTGCTGGTAGCCGAGGCGGGGGGGCGGGTGAGCACGCCCGAGGGCGAACCCTACCGCGTGGACCTGCCGGGCTGCCTGGCGACGAACGGCCTGGTCCACGACGAAATGCTGGCCCTGCTCTCACCACGGAGACACGCAGGACACGCAGAAAAGACCGGGTAAGCGCTCTGTGTTCTCCGTGCCTCCGTGGTGAGATGATAGAGCCTCTGCCCAACGGCGAGCCCGGACACTCAGGGCTTGAGCGCCAGAATACGGCGCATCATCTCGGGATCGTCGCGCAACAAGCCCGCCTGGGGCAGGCGCGCCACCAGCGTGGCCCAGTCTGCGTTGCGGGCGAACACGTCGCGGAAGATGGGCAGCGCCTCGTCCACCCGCCCCAGGTCGGCCAAGGTGACGGCGTGCCAGAAGGGCAGTTCGTCGAGTTCGGGGGCCATCTCGGCGGCGGCGCGGTACTCGCCCAGCGCCTCCTCTACCTTCCTGGCCCCCACCAATTCGTCGCCCCGGTTCATGTGCTGGTAAGCCCGCTGCACGTTCACCAGCCGCCCCAGTTCGCGGATCGGCTCCGGGTGGTCCTCGACGCGCAGTTCCATGGCGGTGTCGGCCCACGGGCGGCCCGTGGAGACGGGCTTTACGATCAGGATGGCGGCGCTTTGCTTCCCCCGCACGTCACCGCCGGCGGATTGTCCCGCCTCGAGCGCTGCCAGCAGCCTGGCGGCCAGGTCTCCTGATGCATCGCGGTAGGCGCGGGCCATGGCCGGCCACACGTCAGGGCGAGCCATCATGTTGGCCTGCACGGAAAAGCCCTCCCCGGCCTCGTGACCGGCATCGGCGATGCAGCGGGAGCCAGTGTGCACGGCCACGCGGCCCTGGGTGTCCACCATCGCCACCTGCCGCATGTCACGCCCTTCGTCGGTGGCCAGCAGCGCG
>DATKWP010000102.1:0-5861 GCA_035529535.1 Anaerolineae bacterium
CTTGGGCATTTCGTCCATAATGCCTTCTTCCTTCGGCTCGAAGCCCAGCACGATGTCCGACGGGCCGTCGCAGATCAGGTGGATCCACAGGATCTGGGCGACCATCAGAGGTGCTGGCCAGCCAAGTACCATGGCCCCAAAGATCGTCAAGACCTCGGCGAAGGAGTTGGATAGGGTGTAGGCGACTACCTTGCGGATGTTCTCAAAGACCACCCGGCCTTCTTCGACCGCAGCGACCACCGTCCGGAAGTTGCTGTCGAGCAAAATCAGGTCGGCCGTCTCCTTGGCAACGTCGGTGGCACTGCCCACGACCACGCCGATATTGGCCCGCTGCAAGGCCGGGGCATCGTTCACCCCGTCACCGATCATGGCCGTGATCTCGCCACGAGTCTGCAGTGCCCGCACGATGCGCAACTTGTCCTGCGGCCTGATACGCGAAAAAACGACCGTGTTACCGACCCGCTCCTGAAGTTGCTGGTCGTCCAGTGTCGCCAGTTCTTCTCCCTCCAGGACCCGCTCATCACTCACGGGTAAACCGATATTGGCTGCAATCCGTTCCGCCGTGCGCCGGTAGTCGCCGGTAATCATCTTGATCTGGATACCCGCCCGCTGAGCAACCGCAATGGACTCACGGACGCCCTCGCGAATTGGATCCTCCATCGCCACCAGCCCGACCCACGTATAGCCCGTATGATCTTCGAGCGCTCCCTGGGGGCGGTACGCCAGACCCAGCAACCGCAGTCCCTCACTCCCCCACTGTTCTACCTGGGCCAGGATGTGTGTGCGCTCGGCTGGCGGTTCCTGGCACATGTCCAACACGATTTCCGGTGCACCCTTTAAATAATGCAAGTACTGCCCGTCAGTGCGGTTGGCCGTGATCATGAACTTGGTCTCGCTGCTGAAAAGCTCTTCGTTCAACCGCTCCGCGCGGTTGACCAGTTCCTGGGGCTCTACGGACAATTGCGTCCGCACATATTCCCACAGCGCGACGTCCACCGGGCCTTCCAGGTCGTTGCACAGAACCATGCTCTCCACAGCCCGCTGTTGGTCCACGAGGTCGGCGTGGGTGACCCGCATGCGGCCTTCGGTCAGCGTGCCGGTCTTGTCGGTACAGATCACCGTCACCGAGCCCAGCGTTTCGACGGCCAGCAACTTTTTGACCAATCCGTTCCGCTTCAAAATCTTACGCATCCCCACAACCAGGATCACCGTGACAGCGATTAACAAGCCCTCTGGCACGGCCGCGATGGCCAGGATGATTGAGACGCGCAGCATCTCCAGGAAGGGGCGACCAGACAGCAGCCCGACAGCCAGGATAGCCACGGTGACCAGAACGACCAAGCGAGTCAGTGAACGGCTGAACCCCCGCAGCCGCACCTGCAAGGGGGTTTCCTCCGGCTCGTACTCTTGCAGGCTCGTCGCGATCTGTCCCAGTTCTGTGCTGGAACCGGTGCGGGTCACGTGCACCAAGCCCCGTCCCGTCACCACGGTCGTCCCCATGTAGACCTGCTTCTGATCGAGATTCTTGTTGACCGGCTCACTCTCGCCGGTCAGGATGGCCTCGTCTACTGCCAACTTGGTGCTCTCGATGATCTCCCCGTCTCCCGGGACGCGTTCCCCTGCGTTCAGCACAGCCAGGTCGCCAGGCACGAGTTCCCGGAGATCTATCTCCTGCCGGACTCCGTCGCGAATCACAGTCGTGGTTGGCTTCAGCAGGCTTTTGAGAGCCGTATAGGTCTGCTGCGCCCGGTACTCCTGAATGAAGCCCAGAACAGCATCAATCGCGACGACGGCCATGATGATGGCAAAGTCACCGTACTCCCCCACCACCAGGGAAACCGCTGCTGCCGCCAGGATAATGTACACCAGGGGGCTTTTGAACTGCGAGAAAAAAACGGACCAGGCGGAGGGCCCTTTCTTAGCCGGCAAGACATTTTCGCCGTACCTGCGCCGTTGTTCCAGCACTTCGGCTGCAGTCAGGCCGTGCAATGGCTCGCGTTTATGAGACAAGTCATCGTTTTCTTGAGTCGTGTCCATGGTTCCTTTGACGTTCCTTCACATTTGCTCGTTACGCCGATAGGGTGACGAATCCATCACCCCCGGCAACACAAAAAAAGAGGCGTCGAGACGATGTCAGCCGGGTCTATCCTACACCGGCAAGCGCCTGATCCCGACACCTCGCGGTGAAACACTATGCAGTTTAGTCTTACCTTCCCGAAGGCTCCCAGCTTTCGGGAAGGTGGTACAAGCGCGGGAGACTGTGTGACACAGACCACGCCTGCCTTCCCGAACCCCGGCATTTATGCTACAATAGCGCCACAGTGTGCACCGTGGCGTTGCAATCAGTATACCAAAGACCTCCAGTTTGTCAAGCAACAAACTTGCTCCTCGCCTCCGCATCCCCTCGTCGGCGCGAGTTGTTGGCGCTGTTGGGATTGCCGTTCGAGGTGACCGTGGCGGACGTGGACGAAGATCCGCTGACCGACGAATCACCCGCCACGTTGGCCGCCCGGCTGAGCCAGGCCAAAGCCTGCGCTGCTTGCTCTGGACCAGGCCCAAGCACCGCTGCCTGCACCTCCACCCGGTGTACTCCCACCGGCCTCACCGGTGTACCCACCGGCATCGTCATCGCCTGCGACACCGTCGTGGCACTGAATGGAGAACTCCTGGGCAAGCCGCGCGACGCGACTGAGGCAATCGCAATGCTTCGCCGCCTGGGCGGGCGATTTCACGACGTCTATAGCGCCGTCACATTGCTGGAACCGGCCACCAGCCGCGCCTTGACCGACGTGGCCAGAACCCAGGTGGCGATGCGTGCCTACAGCGACGATGAGATCGCCGCCTACGTGGCCAGTGGCGACCCCCTGGACAAGGCCGGCGCGTACGCCATTCAGCATGCCGGGTTTCATCCGGTGGCCGAGTTACAGGGCTGTTATGCCAACGTGGTGGGACTCCCGCTCTGCCACCTCACCCGCTGCCTGCGTACCTGGAAGATCGAACCGCTTCGCCACGTTTCCACCGCCTGCCAGGCCCACACGGGGCGAGAGTGCAAGGTGTATGCGGGGATACTCAATGGGCAATGAAGCAATGGACAATGAACAAATGAGCAAACTTCCAACTTCTAATCTCCAATCCGCAATCCGCCATTCGCTCCTGGTCATCCTCCTCCTGGTCGGCTGCAGCAGTTCTCCCGGTCTTACCGCCACTGCCCCACCTGCCACCCCTACGTCTACTCCCGTCCCCCCCCCTACCTCCACGCCTGTACCGCCTTCTCCCGATGCGACCGCCGCCACTTTCCTGGCTGCCTGGGAGGCCGGCGACTATGGCACGATGTACGCCCGCCTCTCCCCGGCCAGCCAGGCCGCCATTGACGGCGAGGGTTTCGCCAGGCGCTACCAGAACGCCCTCACCAGCGCCACCGTCCTCACCGTCACCACCCGTCTCTACTCCGCCCTGCACGAAGGAGACCGGGCCAGCGCCGCCTTCCACCTGGAACTGGACACCGCTCTGGTCGGCACCCTGATCACCGATACCGTCATGTCACTCAGCCTGCACCAGGGACAATGGTGGGTGGACTGGGACGAGGGGCTAATCTGGCCTCCATTGCGGGGCGGGTATTACTTCCGCATGGAATACTCTATCCCCGCCCGCGCCAACATCTACGACCGCGCTGGATTGGGGCTGGCCACCGAGGGCACCATCGTCACCATTGGCGTCATCCCGGGCCAGATCACGGACGAGAGCACCCTCCTGGACGCCATCGCCTCGGTCACCGGGCTCTCACCGGACGAGATCCGCGGCCGTTACGTCGCCGCCCCTCCCGACTGGAAAGTCCCCATCGCCGACATCCCCGCCGAGGTGAGCGTGGATTCCAACGCGCTGCTGTCCTCCATCCCCGGCCTTTACCGGGACGAGAAAGAGGGACGCACTTATCCGTATGGCTCCGGTGACCCCCACGTCGTCGGCTGGGTGTCCCCAGTGCCGGCCGAGCAACTGGCCCTCTATCGCGCGCGAGGTTACCGGGGTGACGAGTGGGTCGGCATCTCTGGACTGGAAAGTTGGGGAGAGGGCATCTTAGCAGGCGCACCTGGCGGCGTGCTCACCATCGTCACCGCGGCCGGGGAAGTAGTGGCCACGGTCGCCGAGCGCTCCGCCACGCCGAGCCGCACGATCTTCACCACCTTCGACCGCCCCTTCCAGGTACAGGTGCAACAGATCCTGGGCAACCGTAAGGGGGCCATCGTCGTGCTCGATGTGCACTCTGGCGCCATACGGGCCCTGGCCAGCGGTCCCGGCTTCGACCCCAACGTGTTCGTCACCAACGTACCTGTTGGCACCGGCACCGGCGCGGTGGGCCGCGCCCAAATCCTGGCCGACCCCCGCCATCCGCTCTTTAACCGCGCCACCCAGGGCCTCTATCCCGCCGCTTCTGTGTTCAAGATTGTGACCATGGCCACAGCGATGGAGGCGGGAGGTATGGACCCGGCGCAGACCTTCTTCTACTGCCCTGGCTACTGGGAAGGCCTGGGGCCGACTTTTCGTAAAGTGTGCTGGAAAGCCGAAGGTCACGGCGACATCAGCCTCGAACAGGCTCTGACTGCCTCGTGCGACGTCACGTTTTATGCCGTGGGACAGGCGCTGGACGGGATCGGGCAAGATCTACTCCCCCGCTTCGCACAGGGCTTCGGGTTCGGCCAACCGACCGGCCTGGAGGGACTGGTCGAAGACGGAGGGTTGGTGCCCGACCCAGCCTGGAAGGCAAACGCCCTCGGAGAAGCCTGGTGGGTGGGCGATACGGTCAACCTGGCCATCGGGCAGGGCTACCTGCTGGTGACACCGCTCCAGATGGCCCGCATGCTCGCCGCTGTCGCCAACGGCGGCACGCTCTACCGCCCTTACGTGATCGAACGCCTCGGCCCCGGTATACTCACCGGCGGCGGCAACATCCCAGAGCAAGTGACGCAACCCCAGGTCGTGGGAGAGCTGCCCATCAGCCCAGAACACCTGGCCGCCATTCAGCAGGCCCTCCTGGGGGTGACCACGAGCCCCATCGGCACAGCCCCCCATCGCTTCGCCGGGTTGAGCATCCCGGTGGCCGGCAAGACCGGCACCGCCGAGGTCGGTGAGCCAGAGACGATGCCCCACTCCTGGTTCGCGGCCTACGCCCCGGCCGGCGCTCCCGAGATTGCCGTCGCCGTGCTGGTGGAAAACGCTGGCGAAGGCTCGACCGTGGCGGCCCCCCTCGCGCGCCAGGTGATCGAAGCCTACTATGGCCTGCCCCTGACTCCCTTGCCGCCACAGGCCGAGGAAGGCTACGTCCCGCTCGAACCCACACCAGAAGGGGACTAGCACATTACCTTCCCGAAGGCTCCCAGCTTTCGGGAAGGTGGTACACGATTTGCGATCCGAAATCCGCATTCCGCATTCCGCAATCAACGCAGGGGTTCCGCCAGGCGCAGCGCCACGTAGGCTGGACGGTAGGAGCCATCAGGCCGCAGCAGGCTATAGGCGGAAACCGGGTCGTCAGCCCCCCAGATGGTTGCCAGGTTCAGGTTCCACAAGAACATCGGCCCCACCCACGATCGCTCCTCCCCCAAAGAAAAGGCTCGCACGATATAGTCGGCCTGCTGCGCTTCACTGACCTCTCGGGTGTACTCCCACCCCGTGGTGTCCATGCGGCCCATCCCATCAATCGAAGGCCAGCCGAACTCCGTCACCCAGATCCTGTGGTCGGCGTCCCCGGCTGCGACCATGATCGCATGATAATCCTCCAGCGTATCGCGGAAGAAGAAACTGGGATGGTCGTTGTAGCCGGAGGCGACGTGCGTCGGATCCTGCCAGCTCTCGTCGGGCGGATTGGC
>DATKWP010000103.1:0-8753 GCA_035529535.1 Anaerolineae bacterium
CACCGACCTGCCTGCCGACCCGGTTACGCTGGTGGCGGCGGCTGACCCGGCCGGCACACCCTGGCCTACCGCGACCTCGTGGCCGGCTCCCAGCCCAACGCTGATGCCTTCCCCTTCTCCGTCTCCTTCTCCCTCACCTTCGCCTACGCCTGCACTCGCTGCTATGGTGGTGCCATCTCCATTCCCGATTCCTGGTCCACAGGAATTCGTGCCCTCCACCACCCTTCTCATCCCCACCCCTGTAATACCTGTCCCGGTGGCCTCCGATGCGATCAACATCGTCGTCCTGGGCAGCGATCAGCGGCCCGATTGGTCAGCGTGGCACACCGACGTCGTGCAGGTCGTGTCCATCCAGCGCGACCACGGTACGGTCTCGGTGCTCTCGATCCCGCGCGACCTGTACCTCTACATGCCCAGCCTGTGGATGAGCCGGATCAACATGGCGGACTATGATGGTGAGGCGAACGGCTACGAGGGGGGGGGGCCAGCACTCGTGGGGGACACGCTGCTCTATAACCTGGGCATCCGGGTGGACCATTACGTCCGCACCAACTTCGACGGCCTCATCGGCATCGTGGACACGCTGGGTGGAGTGGACATCCCGGTCCACTGTCGCCTCAGCGACTACTGGCCCTACCCGGACGAGAACGGGGAATATCCCATTCTGAACATGCAACCAGGCATCCGCCACATGGACGGGGAGACGGCCCTGTGGTACGCTCGCTCGCGCAAGACCACCAGCGTCTTCTCCCGCGAACGCCGCCAGCAACAGGTCCTGCAGGCCATCTGGCACAAGGCGCGGGACGTCGGGATGCTCACGCAGGTGCCGGCGCTGTGGGAACAGGGCCGGAACATGGTCCAGACCGACCTGACGCTCGTGGAACTGCTGGACCTGACCCGCGTCGCCCTCACGCTGAACGATCAGAACGTGCGGTTTTACAACATCGGCCCGAGCGTGTTGGACCCGTGGACCACGCCCTACGGTGGGGCGGTCTTCCTACCCCGTTGGGAAGGCGTTCAGCCCATCGTCGCGGAGGCCATGGCCCCCATCCCCGAATCTCGCCTGGGCCGTATCTATAGCCCCATCGAGGTGTGGAACGGGACGCCGAACGAGGGTTGGGGGTTCCTGGCGGCGGACCGGCTGTACCGGGCGGGGTTCCCGGCGCTCGTCGGCCAGGCGGACCGGCAGGACTATGCCCAGACCCAGTTGATCATCTTCCGCGAGTACAGCAAGGGCACTGGAGTAGAGTACCTCCAGCAGATGTTCGGCATCCCGGACGAGCGGGTGGCCCACCAGCCCAGCGGATCTGCTACGTCCGTCTTCCGCCTGGTCCTCGGTGCCGACTACCAGACCTGCCCGGAACCCTAACCCCCTCTCCCTGCCAGGGAGAGGGCTGGGGTGAGGGTGGGAAGCACGTATCAGCGTTTTTCCAGTCGCCAGCGGTCCAGCACGTCCTGCACTCGGGCGACCTGGACGGCGACCTCGGTATACTCGTTCTGGCCCGTGTGGTGCTCCACGCCCCAGTAGCCCGTATAACCGGCCTGGCGCAGCATCGTCATACTTCCAGTGAGGTCCCCCTCTGTGATCTGCCAGGAGAAGTGGGTGTGCATAGCCCACGGCGCCATCACCTGGTCCCCCTCATTCCCGCGGAAGTGCAAGAGGACGCCAAAGGCCGGATGGTTCACCCCTTCGCAGATGCGCTTCATATTGGCCGGCACGGCTTCGGCACCCCAGTGGTTCTCCGGGCCGACCTTGTACCCCCCATCGTACGCGCGTTGAGCGTATTCCTTGTAGCGCTTGACGATCCACTCCAATTGCTCGCCGGTGAACGTGTCCGCTTGCACGCCCGCGTCAATGCGGATCGTCCTGGCTCCCAGAAACTCGGCCACGTGCAGATAGGCCAGGGCATCCCGGTAATGCTCCTCCCGCACCTCCGGCTCATCCTCCCAGATGTGTGGCCCATCCACGCACAGGTTGGCCAGCACCAACTCTCGCTCCTGCAGCGCATCTTTGACCTTGAGGAGATAGTCTTCCTCGATGCTGGGCAACATCCCGTTCCAGATGTCGGCCGATTGGAGGCCATAGCGGTATTTGCAGGACTCCAGGTATCCGAACAGGTCCATCTTGCCCTCTTGCAGAAGCCCGTGGAATGCATACGACGCGATTGAGACGTTCATATTACCCCCTTGTCAGTGATGATATAGGCTGTGTGCCCTAGCCGATTAGCCCCGTGCGCTCGATACTCTCCACAAAGTAGCGTTGGGTAAACAGGTAGAGGAGCAGCAGCGGAAGGATCGCCAGCAGCGCCGCCGTCATGATCGCCCCGGTACCCCACATGGCGTGGTACCGCATGTCCGAAAGCGCCGCTTCCACCTCCGCCAGCCGTTGCGTCAAAACGTACATATCTGCTTTGCTCAGGAATATCGAGGGCTGCAGGCTGTCATTCCAGTGCCAGACGAAGGAGAAGAGGAACACGACCACGATGGCCGGCTGCGCGGGCGGCAGCATGATGTCGAAGAAGACACGGAATGGGCCTGCGCCGTCAATCAGCGCGGCATCCTCCAGTTCCCACGGCATGCCCTTGAAGAACTGGCGGAAGATGAACACAAATAGCGCGCCGCGCAACCCCATCCCCATCGCCTCGGGCACGTAAAAGGGCAGATAGGTGTCCAGCCAGTTGGGACTGGCGACCAGTCCGGCGGGGACGGGCAGGGATTTGTACAGGATGAACAGTTGGATGAAGATCACGTGCGGGGGTACGATCATGGCAAACAGCACCAGCAGGAAAAGTTTGTCCCGCCCGGGAAAGTTGAAGCGCGCGAAGCCATATCCTACGATGGCACAGGCGATGGTCTGCAATATGGCCGCACCTGCCGCCAGCAGGAACGTGTTCTTGAAGGACAGGGGATACTTTAAGGCTAGAAATACCAGCCGGTAGTTTTCCCAACTCCACCGGCGTGGGATCCACACCACGGTGGGGTCGTAGAAATCCATCACGTTCATGAGTGATTGGGACAGCATGCGCAGGAGCGGCATGACGAAGATGAAACCGACGTCCACCAGTAACAGGATCACGGCCGCCCGCACGAGAATCTTGCGGGCCTTGCCTCGAACGAACCGCCGAATCCAGGCGAATGCTTTGCTCATCGTTCCCCCCGGTAGAAGGTGAGCCGGCTGACGAACCCGAAGACGAGGATTACCAGGATGAAGACCAGGATGAAATAGATGAACCCCAACGCGGATGGGTATCCCAGGCGCAGGTCGGTCCGAAACGTGACCATGCGGATGTACCACAGCACGCGGTTAAAGTAGTCGGTGAAGGAATCAATGATCGTGTAGACAATGTTGACGAGCATGACCGGCGAGAGCATCGGCAGGGTGACCTTCCAGAACCTGGCCCAGGCGGATGCCCCGTCCACTTCCGCCGCCTCGTAGAGGGCCGGGTCAATGGACTTGAGGCCGGCGACGAAGATCAGGATCTGCACCCCCGTGCGCCATAGCACGAAAATGGAGCGATTCAGGAACTGCATGAAGGCGGGCAACCGGTCCCCCAGGTAGATCTGGAGGAATTGCTGCGCCCCCTGGCCACGGAAGAGCACCAACTGGCCGCCCGACATGTCAAACAACCGTCCGATCACCGCGGCTGAACCGACCACCACGGGCAGAAAAAAGATGGCCCGAAACAGCATCCCCCCTGGCACGTCCTGCATCGCCAGCAGCGCGACCGCCAACGCGAAAGCCAGGATCACCGGCACGTCAATCACCAGGTTACGAAAAGTCTCCAGCAGGTAGGGCACGAACTCGATGTCAATGGTGAACGCCTCTACATAGTTCTCCATGCCGATAAAGTTGAGGGGGTCGCTGACGTTCTGCATACTCCTGTCCGTGAAACTCCAGATGAGGTTCTGCACGAGGGGGACCATCAAGAACAGCAGGAATCCCGCCAGCCACAGCGCGATGAATCCATAACCCGTGAGGGCGTGTCGCCTTCTGAGGGTAATGCGCATCAACTCTCTCCTTGTACCACCACGAAATCCAGGGCCGGGACCGTGACCGATTCCAGCACGTAAGGGTGTGTGTCGTAATTAACCACCACGCGCGTTCCATCCTCGTAGACCGTCTCATACACGTCCTCCGCCAGGCGCGCGTGGGCGGCGATGAACTGGTTGGCCAGCGGAGCCAGCGTCTCCATCGCCCGGTATTGCCGAACGATTTCGTCCCGCCAGAAACTGTACTGCGTGCTCCAGTGCTGATTGGCGAACGTGCGGGCGAGCAACGCTGAGTTCTCGTACGTCAGTACAAAGTGCGGGATCGCGCCGTATTCGACCTGGTGCAGGAACGTGCGCTGTCCATCGTTCATCAGGTTGAAAGGCTGACCGTCGTAAGGGACCAACCCGTGCGCCACGATCTGATAGAAGGGAATCGTCTCGTCGAACAGATCATAGTGCGTGCTGTCCATCGCTACCCAGTCCAACCGGTCGGCACGGGGAATCGCATAACTGTTGCCGCCGGACATCGCCACCGCGCCGAACTGCTCCCGCGCCAGCGCGGCGATCTGCATCCACGACGCGGTAAAGCCCTCGCGGGATAGGGGATAGCGATCGTTGGCGTCCGGCACGGTCAGGCCCGCGAAATTGTCCAACCTCAATCCATCGGCCCCCAGGTCGGTCATCCTGGGGATGTCGCGCAGGGCGAACTTGCGCAAGGCCACCTGCGGATTCAGCAGGAAGAACTCTCCTTGTCTGAGCGGTAGGCCATCCACGCCACGCATCGCATCGGAGTAGGGCAATGCGCCCCTTCCCTCCGGCAGAACGATGAGGTAGTTGTCGGTCAGGAAGAGCCGTTGCCCGCGCGCGTGCACCGCGTCGGCCAGCGCGCGCAATCCATCCGCACCCCCCAGCCGCGCCTCGACCGGCAGCCGTTGGGGGTAGCGGGCCAGCGAGCCCCCCTCGTTCCAGCCATCTACCGTCACGTCCAGCCGCGAGACCCCCGCCGATGCCAGATCGGCCAGCATCTCCTGTACGTCGGTGAAACTCGCCATCTTGATCAGGTCGCGCAGGAACCACGCTCGGCGTTCGACCCCCATGAAGAAATCCAGGCTCATCAGTGGCGCGTCGTCGCTGAGTCGCTGCACCCCGCGCTCGCGGGTCAGAAAATCGCGGTAGCGGGTCGCGAGGCCGACGTAATTGGCACTGTCCCCGGTCAAGAAGCAGTAACGCACCTGGCGGTCGCCGCCGGCCGAGTTGGGCTCGTACAGCCGTGTCGGCTGCCCCCCCGTCAGTGAGAATTCCCCCTGGCGCCGGTAGACGAAGCTGGCCCAGGCGTGATTGTAGGGGATCGTCGTGCCGCTGCGCCCCACCGCGATCCTGGCGTCAAAGTCCCCCTGGGTGACGATGGCCACGAAAGCAGCCTCTCCGCTCACCAGTCCGAAGACCGGCAAGGGGGCTGGTTCGTGGAAGGAGCCACTGTCTTGCAGGCTGATCTGTTCGTCCCCATAGATGGATACGGAAATCTCCTGCACGGCTTCCGGGTGGGGGGACGTATAGCGCATCAGGGTGCCGCTGCCATCGGGGAAGACGACGTAGCCCTCCTCGCCGTCGCGCGTCGCACCGAGGAAAGAAAGGACATCCAGTGAGACCAGCGTGTTCTGGTTCTCACCGCTCTCGACGACGCCGGCCTCGGGGATCGTGACCTCCAGGAAATCGTCGTGCACGACGTACACGATGCTGAACTCGAATCCGTCCTCGGGGAAGCGATAGTGGGCGCGTACTCCCCCCTCGACCGGCGTGAACTCTGTTTCCATTTCCTGAGGATTGGAGACATTGGCCTGGCCGCGGTCGGCGTCGGTGTAACTCAGGATGAAGGGCGCCGCGATGCGTTGTCGCCAGGCCTGGCTGACTTTGACCTCGTCCAGGTCGGCCGGGCTGCTGCGCCACAATCTACCGATCCGTTTGTCCTCAACGATCAACGCCGACGTGGCTTGCTTGAGGTAAAGCCGCAGATGCTCGCTCTCGGCCACCAGGTCGTAGTCCTCGGGTACCTCGGGGTGGCGGCCGTCAAGCGCGGGCCAGCCCTCCAGGGTAGCGGGTAACTCGAGAGGAGGATTGATGCGGGGCGTAGCCTCCATCGGTGACTCAACCGCGCCGCTGCCACAGCCCACTAGAATCACTAGCAATCCCAATATGCTCAAGCCACAGCTAAGGGCCTCTCTTCTCATTTCCACTCGTCGCTTTGCTGCTTTGCCGCTTTGCTATTTGCTACTTGCGATTTGCGATTTGCCGTTAGTACTGCCGCACGTATATCTCTAGCGCAATCTGCTGGACGAACCGCACGATCTCGCCTGTCAATGCGTAGACCAACCCCACTAACAACCAGATGACGAGCATCCCCAACAAGGTGAGCAGCAGCACGCCGATGGCCTTGCCGGTCTCAAAGTTGTGCAGTGTCCTGATCTGCTGGAAAAAATTCCAGAGCACCAAGGCCCAGATGAGGTACTGTGCCACGTAGTAGAGCGCCTTCTCATCGCGGGTGATTGCATGCGTCATCAGGCTGAGCGGCACCGTCAGCAGGATGTAGGGCCACAGCGCCCACGCGCTCGACTTCAGGACCTGGCGGAAGGTCCCTTCCCCGTAAAAGATCTCCGCCACCGCCACTGCCGAGACGCACCAGGTGACCCAGGGGATCATGACCTTGCCTGCCTCGAACACCAGCCGCGTCTCCTCCGGCCGCTGGGCCTGAAAGTGGAAACTCTGCGCCACCAGGCCCCCCATCCGCGCCAGCACCGCCAGCAGTAGTAAGACCGGCACCGCCCATAGGTCGCCGTGCTCGCGCAGGTCGCGCACTCGGGCCAGGAGTTGGCGGAAGCCGCCTCCCAGCCGGTTCACCGCCACGGCGGTCCCGGCCAGCAGCACGAGCAGGCCCAGCCCCAGCCAGTTAAAATTCTGGCGCATCCACACGTAGCGGTACTCGCGAAAGGCGGCCGAATATCCATCCTTGTTCTCCGCGTAGCGGTACTCTTGCATCGCCTCGAGGAAACGCTCCTGGCGCATCAGGGCCTTACCCAGGCCGGAGTGGGCCAGCGCGAAATTGGTGTCGCGCTCGGCGATCTCTTGCCAGAGCACGGCCGCCTCTTCGTACTTGCCGTCAAAGTATTTGCCGCTGGCCTCGTGGATCAGGCGTGTGATCTCCGTGGGGTGGAAGATCTGAATGTCGCCGCGTCCCGCGTCCAGCACGTACAGGGTTCCCTTGTCGTCGGCGACGATGCTGACCGGCTGCGCGAAGCCCCCTTCCCACAGTCCCTGTCCGCCGAAGATGGCCAACAGGTTGCCCGCCTGGTCGTACTGGTAGATGAGATTTCGCTGCTGGTCGAGCGCGGAGACGACCCCCAGGTCATCCACCGCTACGTCCACGAACACCGAACCAAGCGAGAAGGGCATATTCATCTGCCGCGCTTCATCCCAGCGCCACCTCGTCTCTGCCTCGCCGAAGGCCAGCCCCTCTTCCCCCCTCAGTTTTTCCCACAGCCGGCCGGCCCCGATGCGTGTCCCGATCTCGCCGTAGACGTTCTCGCCCACCGAATTGAGCCGCTGGATCTGGTCCTTGGCCAACACCGGCGACACGGCGTAGATGAAGCCCAGTTCGTCAATGTGGATGTTGCCCATCGGCGCGGGCCGCACGCGCAGCATGCGCCGGCGCTGGGCTTTGGAGGCGAACATGCGCGCCAGCACCCGGCCCAGGTTGAACTTGATGCGGGTGCGCCCGAAGAAGCCGCGAAAGCGTTCGCTGGTGTCCATGACCACGATGCCCAGGTTGCCCTCGCTCCCGACCACGGTATAGATGAACCCGCGCTTGTCGAGAACGATCCTGGTAGGCTTGAAGCCGTACTCCTCCAGCAGGTCCGACTCCGGCTTGTGGTATTCGGCCAGCAACGTGCCGGCGGGCGCCAATTGCACGATGCGCTCGTTGCCTGTGTCGGCGACCCAGAGGTTGCCCTCCACGTCCACGAACACGCCCTCGGGCGCGTTGAGCTCGACCTCCTGCCCGCCAATCTCGTACAAGTACTGGCCGCTAGAGTCCAGCACGATGATGCGGTTGTTCCCCGTGTCCACCACCAGCAAGTGGCCCGTGGCCGGGTCACGGTGCAGGTCCCTGGGGGCTACGAACGGGCCGCAGGGCTGCCCCTCGCCCGTGATGGTGCCGGCCTGGACGTAACTCGCCGGGGCGGGCACCCGTTGCCCGTCGCGGATGGTATAGCCGGGGATGAGCGGGCCATCGGCCAGTGCCGGTACCAACTCGCTGACCAACAGCCACAGGACGAGGCCAAGGGTCAGGCCGAATCTCAGAGCCTGGCCGGGTGTAATGCGTGAAGCGTGAAACGTGAAACGTGAAACGTGATGCGTGTTCCGTGTTCCGTGTTCCGTGGTGCGTGATGCACAGAATGTGCGTTTCTCGTCCATGTCGCAACGTCTTTCTACTCGCCGACTTGCCGACTTGCCCACTTGCCGGTTTGCTGATTTGCGATTTGCTACGCCTTGATCCCCGAGTGGGCCATGGTCTCCATCACGTAGCGCTGCAGCAGCACGAACAGGACGAGCGTGGGAAGCGTCACTACCAGGCTGGCCGCTGCCACCGCGCCCCAGCGGGCCACCACGCCGGGACCGCCGCCGAGGGAACTCATCACCAGCGGCAGCGTCTTCATCTGCTCGCTGCGGGTAAAGATCAGCGGCGTGAAAAAGTCGTTCCAGGTGCCGAT
>DATKWP010000104.1:0-6851 GCA_035529535.1 Anaerolineae bacterium
CACCCTCACCCCAGCCCTCTCCCTGGCAGGGAGAGAGAGAATCCACCCTCACCCCGGCCCTCTCCCTGGCAGGGAGAGGGAGGCTAGCCGCCGAACAGCCGCAGTGCGATGTGGGCCAGGCCGGCCAGGACGGCCCCCAGCCCCACCGCCGCCTGGACGCCCTTGGACAGCGAGTCCATCACGGCGGAGGCCCCGGTCAGCGTGGCGGTGATGCGCGCGGCCAACGGCTCCGGTTTCTGTGCCTCTTTGGCCACCTCCCGGACGTTGCCTTCCACGACCTCCAGCGTCTGCACCTGCGCCGGTAGCAGGCCCGGCTGCTGCTTGAGCGCCGCCAGTTGTGCCTGCAGCGCCTGCACCTGGGCCACGAACTCGGCGGGCGTACCGATCTGGGCCACCTGCTGGCGCAGGTCGTTGTACTGGTCCCCCATGATCACGTCCCGCCCGGCGTGGATGCCGCCCTCGACGGCAATGCCTTCTGGGGCCACCGCCGTTGGCGGTCGTGGGGTCGTGGTCTCTGTCTTGGCCGTGCGTTTCCTGGCCATTCACTCGCCTCCTCTCCGCTGGGGGTGCGCCTCACACAGTGCACGAACCACTCGCGCAACCTGCACAACAGTATAGCGCCAAGTAGAATGGGTGTCAAGCAGGACTGGCAATAGGATGTTGGCAAAGCACACCGGATATGCTACAATGTGCTCGTCAAACCTGTTGGATGCGCTACTATGGGTCTCAGAAGATCAAGGAGATGTAGTCTATGTTGTCTATACCATATACCAGCCAGTTGCTGAAAGAAAACGATCAGATCGTTGCTCTCTGTCCTGAGTTGAACGTTTCAAGTTTCGGCGATACCCCCGAAGAAGCCCTCACCGCACTACAAGAGGCCGTCATGCTGTTCTTGGAAGAATGTCAGCGTATGGGCACTCTGGAAATGGTCCTGGCTTGCCCCAAACCCCTTTTCCTGCTATCATAGCCCCCGCTATGCTACCACTCAGCCCAGAATTCGCTCCTACAATCCGCAATCCGCACCCCCGTGTACTCACGGGCGCAATCCGCAATCCGCTGATCCTGATCACCAACGACGATGGCATCGCCTCGCCCGGGCTGCGAGCTGCCGCGCTGGCCGCGCTGCCCCTGGGCGAGATCCTCGTCGTCGCGCCCGCTCACCAGTGGTCCGGCGCGGGCCGCAGCATGCCACCGGGCCCCGAAGGATCTATCTCCCACTACCCGCTGGAGATAGACGGTCAGCCGATTGCGGCCTACCAGGTGGATGCTTCCCCGGCACTCGTCGTGCTCCACGCGCTGCTTGAACTGGCCCCCCGGCGACCGGCGCTCCTCATCTCCGGCATCAACTTCGGGGAGAACGTGGGCAGCGACGTCACCATCTCCGGCACCGTCGGCGCTGCCCTACAGGGAGCCGTGTGTGGCATCCCCGCCCTGGCCGCCTCGCTCCAGACCCCCAAAGAGACCCACGTCAACCCCTCCGACCGCGTGGACTTTGCCGCCGCCATCCACTTCACCCGCCTGTTCACCCGCTACCTGCTCACCGTCTCCCTCCCATTCGACGTGGATCTGCTCAAGCTGGACGTGCCATCCGATGCCACCCCGGAGACTCCCTGGCGGCTGACCCGCGTCTCGCGCCACGCCTACTTCGTCTCTGCCCCGACGCGACGGGACAGCCTGGCAGAGCGAGCGGCGATTGACTACGGGCCCACGGCCCACCCCGAGCGCACCGAGCCCGACTCAGACATCTACGCCCTGGCGGTGGATCGGGTCGTCTCCGTCGCCCCCATGAGCCTCGATCTATCCTCCCGGGCCGACCCAGGCGAGATAGAAGCACTCCTGCGCGGCCCAACAGCACTTTGACCCGCCAAGACAGTATGCTATAATGCGGGACGCGGGATGCGTAATTCGTAATGCGTAATTCGTAATGCGTAAGGATATGGATAAGTCTACTCTCGACCTCTCCATTGTGCTCCCGGTCTACAACGAGGCGGGGTCGTTGCCTGGCTTGATCGCTGAACTGACGGCCGTGCTCCGGCGCATGGACCGCAGTTACGAGATCATCGCCGTGGACGACGGCAGTTCGGACGACAGCGTGGCCGTCCTCCGCCGCTTGCAGGAGGACGAGCCTCACCTGCGCATCGTCCAGTTCCGCCGCAATTTCGGCCAGACGGCCGCCTTTGCCGCCGGCTTCGATTACGCTCGCGGCGAGACAATCGTCACCATGGATGCCGACGGCCAGCAGGACCCGGCCGACGTTCCACGCCTGTTGGAGGTCATGGAGCAGGGAGACTATGACCTGGTCAACGGGTGGCGGCAGAGCCGTAAGGAGCCGCTGCTGACCCGCCGCCTGCCCTCCATGCTGGCCAATTGGCTCATCGCCAACACCAGCGCCATCCGCCTGCACGATCGGGGCTGTTCGCTCAAGGCCCTGCGCCGTGACCTGGCCAAACAAATGCACCTCTACGGCGAACTGCATCGCTTCATCCCGGAGATTGCCAGCCTGATCGGCGTACGCATCGCCGAGGTGCCGGTCACCGACCGCCCGCGCAAGGCTGGCAAGTCCAAGTATGGCGCGCTCTCCCGCACCCCCCGCGTTATCCTCGACCTGATCACCGTCTCCTTTCTCCTCAGTTACTCCAATCGCCCGATGCAACTGTTTGGCACAGTGGGATTGCTGAGCAGCGGGCTGGGGGTGCTCGTTCTCACGTACCTGGCCGCGAACAAAGCCATCCGGGGCGTGCTCTACGGCCGAGAGGCCTTCCGCGCCTTCCGCATCGGCACCAACCCCTGGACGATGCTGGCCGTGCTGCTGACGGTGCTGGGCGTCCAGTTCCTCATGATGGGACTGCTGGGCGAAATTCTCACCCGCACCTATCACGAGGCCCAGGGGAAACCGATCTACGTGGTCCGTCGCGTGCTGGAAGCCGCTCAGGCTCCACAGGAGGAGGGAGATTCTTCGGCGCTGGCGCGCCTCAGAATGACAGGTGGAGGAGACGCGCCTCAGAATGACAGATGGAGGAGACGCGCCCAGAATGACAGGGGGAGGAGAATAAAGCATGACGCGCGTGCTAGTCATCGGGATTGATGGCGCGACGTTCGACCTGCTTCGCCCCTGGGCAGAAGCGGGCGACCTGCCCACGCTGGCCCGGCTGATGGCCGAGGGGACGCACGGCCTGCTGGAATCCACCACACCACCGGTCACCTCGCCGGCCTGGCCCACGTTCGCCACCGGCAAGAACCCCGGCAAGCACGGCGTGTTCGATTTCATCAGCCCTTCGGGTGGCCAGTTCGAATTGGTCAACGCCACCTCGATCCGCGCTCCGACGCTGTGGCAGATCCTCTCCGAGGCCGGGCGGACGGTCGGTGTGATGAACGTGCCCGTCACCTACCCCCCTACCCCGGTCAACGGCTTTATCATCGCCGGCCTGCTCACCCCCGTGGGCAGCACCTTTGCCTATCCGGCCGACTTGCTCGACCGCTATGCCGGCCGCCTGACGCCCTATCGGCTCGTCCCACACGTGCAGTACAAGGAGGGGAACGAGGCCGAGTTTGCCGCCGACCTGTTCGACCTGGTCGAGCAGCGGGGCGAGTATGCGCTGCAATTGATGGCCGACTATCCCCAAGACTTTCTGATGTTCCACTTTCAGGTCACCGACATCATGCAGCACGCCTTCTGGAAGTTCGTGGACCCTACCCATCCCCGCTACGACCCTCAGGCGGCCGCCCGCTTCGGCCCTGCGCTCAAGCAGCTCTACCAATGCATAGACGATATCATCGGCCGCATGCTCGACCGGCTCACCGACGACACCACGGTCATCGTGATGTCCGACCACGGCTTCGGCTCGTTACATTACGTCGTGAACTTGAACCTGTTCCTGTTGGAGCAGGGCCTGCTGCAATTGAAACGCGGGGCCTGGACGCGGCTCAAGACCGGCCTCTTCCGCGCCGGCCTCACCCCAGCCTCCATCTGGCACCTGATCGAGCGCGCTGGCCTGCAAAACTACGTCTGGCAAGTCGGCAAGTCCACCCGCAACAAGGTGGTGGGCAAGTTCCTGTCCTTCGACGACGTGGACTGGTCGCGCACGCTCGCCTATTCCATCGGCCACGTCGGCCAGATCCACGTCAACCTGAAGGGGCGCGCACCGGCCGGCATCGTCGAGCCAGGTGCGGAGTACGAGGCCGTGCGACAGCGGGTGATCGAGGCCCTGCACGACCTGCGGCACCCGACGACCGGCCAGCCGCTGGTGGAGCGCGTGATCCCCAGCGAGCAGGTCGCCCACGGCCCCTACACCCGGCGCGGCCCCGACCTGCACATCGTGATGGATGGCTACCGGACCATCGCCTTCCCCCTCTTCGCCACCGACAGCCGCATCGTCACCCGCCAGATCCGCGGGGACTCTGGCTGCCACCGGCTGCACGGCGCCTTCGTCGCCTGGGGGGCAGGTGTCCAGCCAGGCCTGACCGTAGAGGGCGCTCGTATTCTGGACCTGGCCCCAACGATCCTGCACCTGATGGGACTGCCCGTGCCTGACGACATGGATGGGCGCGTACTGACCGAAGCGCTATCGGTCTCCCGTCCGGTCGAGTATCAGGCCAGCAGCCCGGCCAGCCAGGAGGCCGACAGCATACTCTCGCCCGAGGAGACGGCCGAGGTAGAAGCACGCCTCCGCGCCCTCGGCTACCTGGGATGATCGCAGAGTTCAGACTCCAAACTCCAAAGCCCAAAGCCCACAACTCTGGAGCCTTGTTTGTCATTTGCCATGGGGCATTTGTCATTCTGGGCCTCTGCCTGCGCCTACTCCCCCTCCACCGCTACGTGACCCCCGACGAGCCGGCCTGGGTCTACCGCGCCATCCAGTTCGCCGGTGCACTGGCGGCCCGCGATTGGGCGGCCGTCCCTGCCACCGGCCACCCGGGGGTGACGACGATGTGGCTGGGGGCCGCCGGAATCGCCATACAGCGGCTGCTGGACCCTGCTGGCAGCGCCGTTCATCTGGACTGGGTGCGCCGCCTGGCCTGGCTGGCCCCCGAGAATGGGGAGGCCTTCCGGCACCTGGCTTTCTTCCTCCCCGCGGGTCGCGTCGCCGTCGCCCTGGTCACCACGCTGGGCCTGGGCCTGCTCTATCCGCTCCTGGCACGCCTGTTCGACCGGCGCGTGGCCCTGCTCACCGTGGGCCTGCTGGCCTTCGACCCGTTTCTCACCGGCCACTCGGGGCTCCTCCATACCGACGCCCTGCTGGCCACCTTCAGTATGCTCGCCCTGGCCACCGCCCTCAACGGGCTGCGGGAACCGCACCGCCCCGCCTGGTGGGCCCTCGCCGGCCTCTTCACCGGCCTGGCCCTGCTCACCAAGACCCCCGCCCTGATCCTCTTGCCATTCATTCTGCTCATCTGGCTGATCGCAAATCGCAAATCGCAAATCAGCAAATCGGCAAATCACAAATCCGCAATCCGCAGTCCGCAATCTCCAATCTCCATTCTCCATTCTCCATTCTCCACAGGTCTGCTGTACGTCCTGCTCACCCTCATCACGATCTTCGCCCTCTACCCCACCCTATGGGCCAACCCGGGCGCTACGTTCCGCACCCTCTCCGCCTTCGCCGAACAGCACGTCGAGACGGTCCAGCGCCCAATTTTCTTCGCCGGCCACATGACGTACGATCCCGGCCCCGCCTTCTACCCGGCCGTCTTCGTCTTCCGCGTCTCCCCCGTCGTTCTGATCGGTCTCGTCGCCGGCCTGCTCGCCCTGCGCCGCCTGCCTGCTGACCGTCGCCTGGCCTTCCTGCTGCTGATCGCCTTCGCCGCCGGCTTCGGCACGCTGATGAGCCTGGGAGCCAAAAAACACGACCGTTACCTGCTGCCCATCTTTCCTCCGCTCACTCTGGCTGCTGCGTTGGGGTGGGAGAATGTGAGTACACAAGTAGCAGGTAGACAAATAGCAGGCAGACAGGGGAAGCAGCACAGGGCTTTGTTTCCTCTTTCCTCATTTACTCATCTACTCCTCCCTCTCACCGCCCTAATCCTGACCCTCCCCTTCACCCCCTACCCCCTCACCGCCTTCAACCCGCTGGCCGGCGGGCCGTGGGGGGCGGCGCGCGTGCTGGCGGTGGATTGGGGAGAGGGGATGGGGGCGGCCGCCCGTTGGCTGAACCAACTGCCCCAGGCCGGGCAACTGGCCGTGGCCGCCTCGTCCATTCCTTCCTTCGCCTCCCTCTTCGAGGGGCACACCGTCTCGCTCGACCAGGCCGCCCTGGCCGACTATATCGTCCGCCCGCCCGCTTCTGCGGCTTCCGCGCCGTCCGGCTCCACCCTGGCCCACACCGTCCGTCTCAGTTTTCTCGACCACGCGACCGTCTACACCAACGCAGCCCCTTTGGAGCAAGCCGCCTACCTGGCTGCCCACGCCGGGCCTTCCGACCTGATCCTGCTGGAAGCCGATACTCCGCTCGCGCGCCACTATGCTGGCCCCGGCACGCCGGTCTCCGTCGCCGGCCTGCCCGACCCGGCCGCCGTCACTGCCCGCCTGAACGAAGTGAGCGCCGGCCGCTCCATGACGTGGCTGGTGGCCGATCCAGCCGCCTCTCCCATTACCGCGGCGCACGTGCGCCAGGCCCTGGCAGCCATCGCGATCCCTGTCCACACCACAACCGTTGCCTCCGCCACCATCTCTCAATACGCAATACGGAACACGGAACACGAAACACGCACCACGGAAACCGCCACACACCACTATCCGGCCACCTTCGGTGAGCAATTAACCCTCGTCGCCGCCCTGCTGCCCCCCTCCCCCGTCAATGCTCCCTTCCCGGTCTTCCTGCGCTGGCAGGTCCCGGCCCCGACGCCCACCGGCT
>DATKWP010000105.1:0-5001 GCA_035529535.1 Anaerolineae bacterium
CCTCGGCCTTGTCCCAGGGGGGAGTGGCGTTCTGCACCATCAGCGGCCGCGGGCACGGGTCCAGCCAGGCGTAGGGAGCATCCTTGTGCCAGGCACTGACGTTCGGGTTCCTCCGGGCAACCTCCAGGAAGGAACCGAGCGAGAGGATGCCGATGAAGGGGCTATCAATCTCGTTGGCCGCCAGCGCCAGCGCGACGTTCGTCTCAGGCCCCAGGTATTGGAAGCTGATCGTCTTGGGTGCCGGCGTCACGCCAAAGACCTTGGTCCCCCACCAGTTGTCGTTGCGCTCGTACGTCATGACCGTGGCCGAGGCGTTGGCCAACGTGTAAGCGCCCGTCCCAATCGGATCTGAGCTCTTGAAGGTCAGGGGGTCCTGTCCCTCCCAGATGTGCTTGGGCAGAATCGTCACGCCACCCCAGATCCCTACGCCGGGGAAGGCCTCCCGGTTCAGGTGGTAGCGCGGGCTGGCCTGCTTCAAGTTGAACTTGACGGTGAGATCGTCCACCTTCTCCACCGACTCCACCCACTTGCTGACCTCCGCGGCCCACGTCATGCCCGGGTTGGCCAGGAGAGTGTCATAGGTGAAGACGACGTCCTCCGGCGTGAACGGCTCGCCATCGCTCCACTCAACCCCATCCCGCAGTTTGACGGTGATCGTGGTAAAGTCGGCGTTGTATTCGTAGCTCTCCGCGATCCAGGGGATGTACTCGCCGGTCTGCAGGTTCTGGTAGAAAAAGTATTCATAGATCACCTGGTGGATGCCCGTGCCCGACCGGCTGACGGCAGGCGCATAGATGTTCAGGTTGGTGGGGTCCGCGATGCGACCGCTCAAGGCGAGAATGAGCGTCTCTGCGCGGGCCAATTGCTCCGCCCCCGGTGGTACAGGTGTGGGGGTGACGACCACCTCGACCGGCTTCTCCACCTCTACGACCGTAGTAACCTCGACCTCCACTTCCTTGGTGACGATCACCTCCTTCGGAGCGCAGGCCGAGAGTACGATAGCGATCACTGCCACTAAGGCAATGACCATCATTCGGTTCTTGCTGGTAACCATTTCTTCTCTCCTTTCAGATTGGTGTACGGATTACCACAACCAATGACAATTGTGATGCCCCTCCTGGGGGGCGCGCGCCTTACTCCTTCCTATCTATTGCTCTCTCCCACCTCCTTTCGTCACGTGCCGGCAAGGTACCCCAAGGGACACCTGCCAGACCACAACCACTAGCCGGCCTGAGCCTTCACACTCCAAGGCGCGGCCCTCTGGACGAACAATCCACCCATCTCCTCGGGGCGCATTGCAGCGCAGTCCTGGTACAAATAACAGGCCACCCCTCGATGATGGTCCGTCTGAAACAGGGGAGGCGCTTTCTCCAGGCACAAGGAAAAGGCTTGCGGGCAACGATCGGCGAATTTGCAGCCCATATAGCCGCGTACCTGTTTTCCAGAAGTGGCGGGAATCTCGTCGCTCCACCGGCGCTCCGGGTTCGGCAGGGGGATCGAACTGATCAGCAATTCTGTGTACGGATGTTGCGGCTGCCCGACCACCAGTTCGACGTCCCCCGCCTCCGCCACGGAGCCGCTGTAGAGCACGATGATGTTGTTGCTGATCTGATAGGCCGTTGTCAGGTCGTGTGTAATGTAGATGAGTGAGATGCCGAACTCTTCGTTCAGTTGGCGCAGGTTGTCCAGAACGGTAGCCCGCAGGGAAGCATCAATCATCGAGACGGGTTCATCGGCGACGATCAACTTGGGCCTCAAAAGCAGTGCACGTGCGACCATGATCCGCTGGCGCTGTCCTCCGCTCAACTGGTGCGGGTAGCGCCCCAGGGTCTCCTCAGGGCGCAGTCCCACGGTCTGCAAGACCTCCTCGATGAGCCGCTGCCGCTCGCGCTCCGAACTCGCCAGGCGAAACTTGGCGATCGGGACCGTCAGCACGTGGTCCACCTTGTAGAAAGAGTTGTACACTTCAAAAGGGTCCTGGAAGATGATCTGCACGTCTTGCAGGAATGCGCGCCGCTCTACACGTGACAGATGGCGCAGGTCCTTCCCCTTGTAAAGCACGCTTCCCTCGCTCGGTGTTTCCAGGCCGAGCAAGAGGCGGGCCATGGTCGTCTTTCCGCTTCCACTCTCTCCGACCATACCGATAATCGTCGGCTGCCCGCCAGTGATGGAGAGTGAAAAGTCTTCCAGGGCCAGGACACGGTGCTTCTTGATCAGCCCCCGGCCGAAGACCTTGGTCACGTGTTGGGCCTCAAGCAGAGCAGTCATCACGTTCCCTCTTGGCGCTCTTCGAGCGAGATTCCTCGCTATCGCTCGGAATGACGAGGAGCGAGTGGCAGGCTGCGCGGTGGTCAGGTCCCACGAGCCTCAGCAGCGGTTCCTCCACCACGCACGGCTCCAGTGTGCGGGGGCACCTGGGGTGGAAGGCACATCCCGCTGGAAGGTCGAGCAGCGAAGGCGGAAAGCCCGGTATGGCCTGGAAAGTCCCTTTCCTCTCCAGCGAGGGCAGGCTGGCAATGAGCAGTTGACTGTACGGGTGCCGCGGCTGCGAAAAAATGTCCTTCACCGGACCTTCCTCGACCAACTTTCCGGCGTACATGATTCCCACGCGATCTGCAAACTGGGCCATGAGCCCCATGTCGTGCCCGATCAGGATCACGGACGCCTCCAGGTCCTGCTGCACCCTGCGCAAGGTCTCCATCACCTGGCGCTGCACCACCACGTCCAGGGCGCTGGTGGGCTCGTCGGCAATGATGACTTTCGGACGCAGGCTGATGGCGATGGCGATGCAGACCCGCTGCTTCATGCCGCCACTCAACTGGTGGGGGAACATGTCCCCGACGTCTGGCCGGAGGCCCACCCACTCGAGCAGCTCGCTCACCCGCTCATCCCACTCCCCGCCGGACATCTGTATGCCGTGGCTGCGCAGGCCATCCACGATCTGGTGCTTGATGCGCATCACCGGGTTGAGCGAGTTCATGGCTCCCTGCGTGATCAACGAGACTTTGGCCAGGCGCAACTGCCGCATCTGCTCTTCGGAGAGGGCCATCACGTTGGCGCCGTCCAGCAGCACCTGTCCCGATTCGATGCGGCCGGGTGGTTTGATGAGTCGCATGATCGAGAGCGCCATAGTGGACTTGCCTGATCCAGACTCCCCAATCAGGCCGAACCTCTCCCCGGCCTTGAGGCCGAAATTGACGCCGCCGACCGCCTTCACGGGACCCTGCGTCGTATGGTAATACACGCGCAGGTCCTGAACCTCGAGCACTGGGTTTGTGGGCTCACGATTCAAGGTCTTCCACCTTCACCTGTAAGTCACTGCCTCAGCGACGCGCCGCACGATTCCCGAACCATCAATTCGGTCTCCAGCAGCACGTGAGTTTCCTGAGGGATATCTTGTTCGATCAGCCGGATGACAAGCTCGGCCGCGCTCCAACCCAACCCGACCGATGGCACGCGGATCGTCGTCAAGGGTGGGGTGACGAAGCGGGCAGCCGGGATATCGTCAAACCCGATCACGGCGATGTCTTCGGGTACGCGCAG
This sequence comes from Anaerolineae bacterium, assembly GCA_035529535.1. Taxonomy (GTDB): domain Bacteria; phylum Chloroflexota; class Anaerolineae; order B4-G1; family B4-G1; genus DATKWP01. The sequence goes on from DATKWP010000105.1 coordinate 3,544, forward strand.
CCCTCGGTCGTGGATTGCCCACAGCGCCCCCATCGCCACTGCATCGCTCGCTGCGAAGATGGCGGTCGGCCTTTCGGCGTGCTCCAATAGTCTCTCCATGGCAGCCCGGCCGCTCTCTTCGTCAAAGTCCCCCAGTTGGACCAGGCTCTCGTCGTAGGCGAGTTCCGCCTGCTCCAGGGTCTGCCGATACCCCTCCAACCGCTGTCGGCTGACCATGTATGCCAGTGGCGCATTGGTGATCATCCCAATCCGCCGATGGCCCAGCGACAATAGATGCTCGACCGCCGTGGACGCTGAACGCGTGTTGTCCACGTCGGCAGACGGAATGTCAGGGTCATCCAACTGGCCATGGAGCACGAGGGGAAAATGCTCCCGCCACAACTGGGACAGGCAGGCATCATCCGAGCGGGGACCCGACACGATCATGCCATCGGCGTGGCGCCCGCGAGCCAGCTCCATGTAACCGTCGTAGGGCTCGTCAGGCTCGATGGGACGAAAGAGGATGTGGTAACCGTAGTGGTAGGCTGCCCGGGTGATCCCCCGCAACGCACCGGGCAGAAAGGCGTCCTGATAGGACTGATCGGGTCCCTGGTGCCACACCACGGCAATGATGCGGGACTTGCCGCTGGCCAGACGACGCGCCATCGCGTCGGGGTAATAGTTGAGCCGCCGGGCCACATCCAGCACCCGTTGTCGCGTCTCGGGGCTGATGCGCACGCCAGGGACGTCGTTCAGCACGAGCGAGACGGTCGTGCGCGAGACGCCCGCCTCTTCAGCAATCTGGCGCTGGGTGGGATGGAATTGGGCCACGGGTTACCCTCGTTATCGCAATAGTGACTCAACCTGGTGACACGAGTTAATAACGCGCGTTATCATTATAGTGGAAAAATGCTCGTTTGTCAATAACTTGGTGCGTTTTTCACTTGACAAGTGGGGCTTTACGCATTAAAACATAGGCTCAATCAGATCTATGGAGGTCTCTTATGTCCGCCGAAGCATATCTTCAACAGGTCAAAGCCCTCGTCGCTCGCATCGAAAGCACGCAACAATCTGCCATCCGCCAGGCCGCGCTCCGCATGGCCGACTCTATCGCCGCCGGCCGCGCCGTCCATCTCTTTGGCTCGGGCCACTCTGTCATCCCGGTGCTCGACATCTTCCCGCGCTATGGCTCCTTCGTCGGCTTCCATCCCATCATGGACCCGCGGCTGATGTGGTGGAACGTCGTGGGCCCCGGTGGTGCTCGTGAACTCCTGTGGCTGGAGCGTACCGAAGGGTACGTTGCCAACGTCCTCCTGTCCTACCACCTGGACCCTCGGGACACCATGCTGGTCTTCTCCCACGGCGGGCTGAACGCTGCCCCGGTCGAGATGGCACTGTCCGCCAAGAAACAGGGGCTGGCCGTAGTCGCCGTCACCTCCGTGGCCAACCGCCGCATCTCCAGGCCCACCCATTCGTCGG
>DATKWP010000106.1:0-3142 GCA_035529535.1 Anaerolineae bacterium
GATAGTCCGTACCTCAGCCCGCAGGAGAGGCGAAGGCTACGGGCGTATCCTGTGGCGCACCTTGCGCAGCGGCCTGCGTATGATCCTGATGCAGCGGCCACCATACCCTCTGCCCGTAATACGCTGAGTCCAGGTCAGGGACGCGAGGTGAACCATGGTTTCGTGGGATGATACTGAAGGGCTGGCCTCGGTAGCCCAAGAGATGGGCGCCAGGGTGCTCCGAGGACCTGTGCGCTACGCCGCGTTTGGGGGAAGCCTGCACATCGGGGACGTGGAGATCGATGACCTTCTCCACGAAATGGCGTCCCACGAGGTGCTGGTCATCATCGCTCCCCTGGGCCTGGCGCGGGAGCCGCGCCTGCTTTGCCCTCTGTGTGGCAAGGCTTACCAGGGAGGCGAGTGCCCGGTGTGCAGGGCAGAGTTGGAAGAGGCGAAGAGGTCTCAGGAAGAGCGACTATTGTTTGACGAAGGATTCTCGGGCCTGCTCTGCCCGTAGCACGATGGCTCGGCAGTGCTCATCGCCAAGTGCGCAGCATCGTGCAAGATCGGGGGCACGGTCTCATATCTCGTTGGGCAGGTCCAGAAACTCGACCTCCACATCGAACCGGTCCCTGATCACGTCCCCCAGGGCCAGCACGCCCAGTTTCTCCGTGTTGTAGTGCCCACCCGCGACGAAGCTGATCCCTGCCTCGCGAAACAGCTCCCGGTTCCACTCGTGGGGCTCCCCTGTGATGTAGAGGTCTACCCCTTCACGGATCAGCCCCTCCATGTCGCCGGGGTTGGGCGCGCCCTTGCCGCTCACGGCCACCACCCGCCGCACCTCCGCCGGCCCGAAGAGGTAGGAGGCGCGGAGCTGGCCGAACATCCGCGCACACTCCTGGGCCAGGTGGTTCAGGTCCACCGGCCTTTCGAACTCCCCGTAGCATCCCCAGCCAGCTTCGCCGTAAGGCTCTGTGGGCAAAGCCCCCAGAGCCTTGATGATGAGCACGTTGTGACCGACCTCGGGGTGGCTGTCCAGGAGGTAATGATAGGCTATCAGTGAGAGGTTATGCTGGAAGAGGAAGCTCACCCGCTGGGTGAAGATGGTGTCCAGGAGCATGCCCCCTGGCATGTTCATCCCGTGGTGCACCAGGAGGGCATCGGCCTTGCGGGCCACGGCCTCCTCGAAGAGAGACAGGCTGGCGCTGACGCCGGTGGCGAGGACTTTCACTTCCTCCTTGCCTCGCACCTGGAGGCCGTTGGGCATGTACGGGTCTTTGTCCCCCACGTCGCCCATGAGGTCGCCCAGGAAAGCCATAAGATCGTCCACGGTAACCATGCCGCCCTCCTCATGCTTCGCGCTTGTTTCTCGGATCCCCATGACGTTGTGTCCAGCCGTCACCTCCGAAACACATTCTATTCCGTACTGTGAGGGATGGCTAGCAGCACTGTCGCCAAACTCCGCACGCAACCGCGAGGTGGCTGGGGAAAGCGGCTGAGCCAGCGGATAGGCCGCTGGGAATGACCCCGGCATCTCATAGGCGGCGCAGCGCAAGATGTCGGCATGGCTTAGAAAGAACAGTCCTGGTAGCCGCCAATCCCGCTTGCGGGCAAGTCCAGCAGCGAGAGGAAGTTGGGCTACTCATCCTCACCTTCGCCCAGTCGCCGGAGCCAGGCACCAACCCGGCGCCAAACACGCCGCCACCAGGACTGGATTCGGGCCAGGTGGTAGAGCATCCGCCGCCAGAAGAAACGCCAGCGGGGCGGCTTGGGCACTGGCAAGGGTAGGCTCCACTCGAGGGCCGTGGCCGCCCAGGCGAGGCCAGCCCCAAATGCCACACACACGACCAGGTCCCCCTTCTGTACCCGGCCCTCGTCAATCGCTTCGGCTAGGGCCATCGGCACCGAGGCCGACGAGGTGTTGCCGTAGCGGGCCAGGTTAGTAAACACCCGATCGGGCGGGATCCTGAGCGCGCGGACGGCATTCTGTATGATGCGGTCGTTGGCCTGATGGGGCACAAAGAGCACAATATCCTCTACCTTGCGGCCGACCTGCTCCACCACCTGCCGGGTGGCCTCGGGCATGACGCGAGAGGCAAAACGGAACACCTCGCGCCCCTCCATGTGGATGTAGTGCTGACGCTGGTTGACCGTCTCGCTGGTGGCGGGCTGAACGCTTCCGCCGGCAGGCAGCTTGAGCAGGTCTCCACCCGACCCGTCGGCGCGGAGCACCGAACCCAGCACGCCGCCCGGGGCTTCGCTGGCCTGCAATACCAGCGCCCCGGCCCCATCGCCAAATAGGACACACGTGTCTCGGTCGCTCCAGTCAGTGATGCGGGACAGGGTCTCGGCACCGATCACCACGGCGTTGTCGTATTGCCCCGCTTCGATCAGGCCCGCCGCTACGCTCAGGCCATAGACGAACCCGGAACAGCCGGCCGACAGATCAAAGGCGCCCGCCCTCCGCGCCCCCAGGGCGTCTTGGAGCAGGCAGGCGGTGGACGGAAAGACATAGTCGGGCGTGACGGTGGCGACGATGATCAACTCCACCTTGCGCGGATCGAGACCGGCGACATCTAACGCAGTCTGAGCCGCGCGGAGGCTCATGCTGGCCGTGGTCTCGCCACTGCCCGCCACGCGTCGCTCGAGGATGCCTGTCCGCTTGCGGATCCACTCCTCCGAGGTATCTACCATTCGTGAAAGCTCATCGTTGGTCAACACCCGGGTCGGCACGTATCGGCCCCAGCCCGAGATGTGTGCGGCCCTACGCCGTTCGTTCGCCATGGCCTGCCTATGCCTCCCAGCCCCGAAAGACTAAGCAAGCATTCTGGCCGCCGAAACCGAAGGAGTTGGAAAGCGCGATGTCCACCTGGGTCCGTCGAGCCTCGTTCGGCACGCAGTCCAGGTCGCACTCGGGGTCCGGATGCTCGTAGTTGATGGTGGGGTGCAGAATGCCCTCCTTGATCGTCATAATGGTGGCTATCGCCTCAACCGCACCGGCCGCACCCAGCAGGTGCCCGGTCATGGACTTCGTAGCATTGACCGGTATCTCGTAAGCACGAGACCCGAAAACGCTCTTGATCGCTACCACCTCGGCCGGATCGCCTAGCGGCGTCGCCGTGGCATGGGCGTTGATGTACCCAATGTCCTCAGGCTTCAAACC
>DATKWP010000107.1:0-5863 GCA_035529535.1 Anaerolineae bacterium
CAGACGCTCGTCGCGTGGGGCGACCAAAACGCGAACGAAGTAAGGTCGGTGCTGCACGCCATGTGGAACGCCATCCGGCCTGACGAACAGATCCTGATGGCAGACTGGCTGCGCAACGCCATCCTGACCCGCTGTCGCAACGTCTTCGCCGCCGACGCTGACGTACTGGAACAGGACTTTCTGGCCTGGTTCAAGCGCGAACTGGTGGACAAGGGCCGCGTGTGGCGCTCGGGCAACATGCAGTACACCCTGAAATACGCGGATACGTCGGTCCTGCAGTTCTGCATCACGTCCGCCCTGGCGGTCAACCCGTTCTCGCCGGCCTGCCGGGATCGTGTCTTGTTGATGGGCTTGCGCAAATTCAAGGCCGATCCGGCGGGTGTGGAAGCGGCCGCCCAGGTGTACAATTCGGACAAGCAGGTGCTGGACCTCAACCCGCCGCTCGAACTCAAGCCCCCGCTGCTCGAGGCCTGGCAGATGGGGATCGTCAAGAACGCAATTCCGCACATCCTCACCACCATGCTCGCACACGCGGGCGGAGGATGAGATAAGAAACAGACCGTAGGTCCTCTACAAAAGTTCGCTGCGCAGTGCCTCGAAGAAGCGGTCGAACAGCCCAAACTCGCCGCTGATCACGTTGGCCTGCGTCCCTCGCGCTTTCATTGCCTGGTAGACCGGATCATCCGCCAACGGCGGGCTCTCGCCAACGTACCAGATGGAACCCCCCTCCAACTCGATGGCGCGGCTGACGTCGTAGTCGAGCGGGCCGTGCCCCACGATGATCAGGTCACGGCTCAGGTAACGGCGCAAAGGCCGCTCCCCCTCGCCACCCAGGAGCGAGATTTCGCCGGGGGTAAAGGCGAACGCCCGCGCCTGCACGTCGCCGTGCAGTTTGACGATCTTGGCGCGCGGCTGTGCGGCTTCCAATGCGACCAGGATCTCTGCGCTGCTACTCTCCCCACAGACGAGTACCCTGAAATCCGCCTCCCGCGCTTTGCCGCCGGCTCGCACTGTTCGTCGTGGACGCCCCGCTCCAGCGGGGTCCTCCCGGCTGAAACCGGGCCTCCCGTTCCTTTTGGCACCCGCCAGCGCATTCTCCAGGAACGAATCCAGGTTGGTAGTGAAGATGATGTCCAAGAAGCCTTTCTTGATCAACCCCGCCAGGTGGCGGTATCCCGACGAGATCCCCGCCCTGGCGAAATGCTTCTTCAGGATCACGTACCGCTCGAGCGGGCTGAGGCCGTTGAGCGTTTCGTAGAACTTTTCCAGGTCGTCGCTGCCGGCGATGGCACGCACGACGCGCCTCATCGAGCGGCTACCGAGCATCACCGAAGTCCCACTCCCCAGGACCAAGACGTAGGGAAGTTCCCCGGTCTCGCGCCGTGAACGCATCAGTTCGGCCAGCAGTCTGATCCTATCCGGGACGGCTCGGCGTCGCCGGCGCAGGAGCAAACTGAACAGTGCCAGAAGCAACGCCAGCAGGAGCAGCCCCAGCAGCGGCAGACAGAAGGGCTGGCGGGTCAGGCCGGTCAGGAAGACCAAAGAGGCCACAGGGGTCGGGGTGGCAAGGACTGCCGGCGTGGGAGTCGGGGCAGGAGTGGGAGTGGGGATGGGGATGGGGGTCGGGCTTGGCGTTGGCGTCGGTGGCGCGGCGAAGGAGAGTGGGATCGGCGTAATTTCGTGGTAAAAGACCCGCCCGCCGGGGAGGATAGCCATCATCTCGGCCTGGACCGCATACTCCCCGCTGTCCTCCACCGCCTGGAAGGTACCCGAGTAGGTCACCACGTTTCCCTCGGCCTGGCTCGACGTATCGCCGCGGCTCATCTCGACGGTCTGGACGGGTTGGCCGCCTTTCAACAGCGTGGCGATGAGTTTGAGGTCCTCGTACGAAGTCGCGCCCGCCAGGTGCACGCTGGCCTGCAAGGGAATAGAATCTCCAGGCACGTACGACGCGCTCCAGGCCGGCTCCGTCATCTCGACCCACGGGGCGGAGATGAGGGTGACCCACCTGTGTTCGTAGAGCGACGTGCCATCGGGCAACAGCGCGTGCAGGGTCAGGGAGTACTCGCCCGTCTGTTCCAGCGCCTCGAGTTGGGCGACGTACGAGTCACCCTCCCTTTCCAGGGACAGTTGCTTTCTGAACCCTCCCTCTCCTGCGATCTCCACCTGGAAATCCTTCACCGGCACGTCCACGGCCAGGCCGTTTTCGTCCATGATCCTGGCCCGCACTGTGAAGGGTTGCTCGGCGGGCAGAAAGCCGTCGTCAGGCTCCAGGAGATCTATCTTGACGTTGGGGAAGACGACGTAACTGAACTCGGCTCGCCCCTCGCCCTCCAGGGCCACCTGCCAGGTGCCGGCCCAGGGCTCGCCGTACTGCACACTCCATACTTCGTAGTCAATGCCGTTGCTCTGCCAACTGACCCCCTCTTCGTCCTTGTTCAGCGCCACGCCCCCGGGCGTCCCATCTTCGCGCGGCCTGTAGATCGTGGCTTGCACTTCCGGGCTCTCTTTGGCCGAGATGGAGAAGATGATCTGAAAGTAGTTGTCGTAGACCTGGTAGTCGAGGATCTGAGGGGAATGGACGGCCATGGCCGGGGTGGCCGGAATGCACAGTAGCTGCGAGAAGACGTAGGTGCTAATGCCCTGCATCTCCTGCACTCTCTCGGCCTCTTTGTAATACCCGTCCGACCTGGCCGAGACCCCCTGCCAGAACTCTTTGTAGGTCGCGACGAACTCAGGGCTGGAGGACTCACCCAGTTTGTCTATCCCCAGCCCTACCATGTACAGGGGTACGCCGCCGGGGCTCGGGCAGACGTCGCTCAGGTACGCATAATCCCGCAACTGCTCCAGGAGTCTCCGCGTTTCGTCCAGGTAGGTCATCACTGCCTCCCGCCCCTTCTCCTCGTCTACCTGCGGGTTCGTGGGCTGGCCGTCGGAGATGAGGATGAGGGCGGATTTTCGACCTGGATCGTGCTGCTCGCCGATCATCGCCAGCGCTGCCCGCAGCGCCCTGTTGATGTCGGTGTACTGCTGGCCCTTGTGAACCCCGAGGCTCTGATGCACGGCCGCGTACTGCTCTTTCAGTTGTGCAGCGGCCGCGGGGCTGTCCAGCAGCGTGTAGGGAATCACGTGAGGCTCGCTGCCGAAGGCGACGATGCCCAGCCGGTGGATGGCGCCGGATTGCTCGGAACTCAACATGTCCACGAAGAAGTTGACGGTGTTCACCCGCACCCCTTCTGTGTCGGTCTTGTTCCACATCGTCTCCGACTCGTCTACCAGCATGATGACGTCCAGGCCGGGCATCTCCCGGTACGGCTCACCACTCCCTCCCTGGGCGCGGACAGGTAGAGGAACAATGGCACTCACCAGAAATAGAACGACGATGAGCATGGCCTTCCAGGGCCAACGTGGGTTGGGCATACTAGTGCTCCTGTGGGCTCACGCAGCGAAAGCCTGCGAAATCGTAGGTGTAATCGGGCTTGACGCTGTAGCGGAAGGCGGCGCGGGCATACACCTCGCTAAAGGGCCACGCACCACCCCGCAGGATCTTGTACGTGCCGTTGGCCGGGCCAGGCGGGTTCGCGGGTGGAGACTGCGCGTAGTAATCGCTCCCGTACCAGTCGGCCACCCATTCCCACACGTTGCCCGTCATATCAGCGGCGCCGTAGGGGCTGTCTCCCTGTGGAGAGAAACTGCCCACGGGGACAGTGTCCCCGCGCTGCGACTCCTCCGTGTTCGTCTTCCCACTCTCGAACTCGTCCCCCCAGGCGTAACGGCGCCCGCCACCCGGGCCGGTCACCGGTCCGCGGACTGCCTTCTCCCATTGGGCCTCGGTGGGCAACTGTTTGCCCGCCCACTGGCAGTAGACCAGAGCATCCTTCCAACTGACCAGGACGACGGGACGATCCACCTTGCCCTCGAGACTGTCTGCAGGGCCGTGGGAATGGCGCCAGTCGGCCCCCTCGACCTTCTGCCAGTCCAGCCCCTGCCAGACCCAGCCCCAGCCGCGCTGCTCGGCTTCGGTCTGGTAGCCGGTGGCGGCCACGAAGCGGGAGAATTGCTCGTTGGTCACCTCGTACCGATCAATCCAGAAACCGTCCAGGTAGACCCGGTGGGCGGGCCGCTCGTCGTCGCCCAGTTCCTCGCTGCCCATGATGAACTCGCCCGCTGGGACAAAGACCATCTCCGCGCCGTCGGCCTCCCACACCCGCGACTGGGGCATAGAGATCGTCGGCCCGGCGGTAGGCGAGGGGGGGGAAACCGTGGGCGAAGGGACTGCCGCCGCTGGGCTGGGCTCTGCGGTCGCCGTGCCGGTCGGCAGGGCTGTCACCGCTGGGCTGGATTCTACGGTCGCCGTGGCCGTCGGTGGGAAGAGGGAGGCTGCCGGTGTGATCGAAGCCCCGAAACCCAGGAAGACCAGCACCGACGCCAACACTAAGGCTGCACCGACAGCGCCCCCCATCCACGGGGACGCTCGACGGCGGGGCGGATGCGGGGTAGGCGTAGCCGGCTTCGGAGTACGCGGTACCGTCCGGGCCAGGCCGCGAGCAGCGCGCCGCCCAGCGAGCTCGGCCGGCACATTGCCCCGCTGTGCCAACTTGTGGGGGGGCGGGGGTGGATATGCCGCCTGCAAATCCTCCACGAACTCCTCCATCCGCTGGTAGCGCTCGGCCGGGGACTTGGCCAGGGCTTTCAGGATAACGTGCTCCAGTTCCCTCGGCAGGTCCGAGCGCAGGGATCGGGGAGGGGTCAGGGGATCGTTGATGTGCCTGAGGATGACGACCACCGGGGCGTCGGTGCCGAAGGGCGGCCGGCCGGTGACCGCCTCGTACAGCACGATACCCAGGGAGTAGATGTCGCTGCGTCCATCCACGGGCAGGCCTCGGGCTTGCTCAGGGGACATGTACTGGGGCGTACCGACGCCGACCCCGCTGGCCGTCAACTGGACGCTGTCCTCCAGAATCTTGGCCAGGCCAAAGTCGGAAAGGAGAGGCCAATCGTCTGCCGCCATCAAGATGTTGCCCGGCTTGACGTCGCGATGGATCACCCCCTGGTTATGGGCCTGGGCCAGGGCGTCTCCCACCTGAGAGACGATGCTGACCGCGTACGCCAGGTCCTGGGGCCATCCCAACCGCTCGCGGAGCGCACCTCCGGAGGCATACTCCATGACCAGGTAGAACACGCCTCCCTGCCGCCCGTAGTCGAAGACGGTCAGGATATTCCGGTGGCGCAGCCTGGCCACCGCCCTGGCTTCGCGCTCGAAGCGGGCGACGAAATCCTCGTCCTGAGCCAGGCCCGGCGTCAGCACCTTGACCGCCACGTAGCGGTCGAGGGTGGGCTGATAGGCCTTGTAGACAGTGGCCATGCCCCCCCTGCCGATCTGCTCGAGGATGTCATACTGCCCGACGATAGTGCCAGTCAAGTCCATCACTACCTCAGACGAATCGCCCGGTGGGCGATCTACAGTTTCTTGTGTCCCAGGGTTTGTGCATTAGAACAGCATATCACATCATCGGGGGCAGGTCAATGGGAAAAAGTACCCATGCAAAAAAACACCCTCACCCCCAGCCCCTCTCCCCGAAAGGGAGAGGGGAGCAAAATCCCTCCCCCCATCGGGGAGAGGGCCGGGGTGAGGGGAGTACGCTCCCTCTCCCCATCGGGGAGAGGGCCGGGGTGAGGGGCGGCTATGTCGCTACTCTGCTTCCACTTCCAGCCGTGCTCGCCGCCGATCCCGCTCCCAGGCCGGCAACTCGGCCTCCTCTTTCTCCGTCAGCACGGCCCGCAATTCAAAGATCTGGTCCCGCAAGAGTGCCGCCTTCTCGAACTCCAGGTCCTGCGCCGCCACCTTCATCTGGCGCTCCAG
>DATKWP010000108.1:0-18095 GCA_035529535.1 Anaerolineae bacterium
TCCTGGCGCTGGCGCTGAGGATTGAGGAGATTCGTCTTCTCCGCGCCGCCGTTGGCGACGGCCTGAAGCGCTTGACGGGGCTTGGGCGGTAGATTATAATGCCACCGCCTGTGCAAGAGAGGTGCAGTTGGGAAACGAGAAAAGCCAGCCGGTTCGCCCAGACCTGTACGACGAGGCGTATTTCCTGGGTTCATGCGAGGGGTACGCCGAGTTCATCACCAGTGAAGGGGCCTACCTTTCCCGTCGCCTGCGGCAAGCCTGTGAGGTGGCCCAGGTCAGGCCCGGCATGCAGGTGCTGGACGTGGGCTGCGGGCGGGGCGAGACGTTGCGCCACTGTGCCGGGCTGGGGGTGCGGGTCTACGGGGTGGACTATGCGGCGGTGGCGGCACGGATGGCGCAGAGGCTGGTGGAGACTGGTGAGGAGATGGGGGGAGTCGCTGGGGTGTCCATGGCCGATGCGAAGCGGTTACCGTTTCCCGCCGCCTCTTTCGATCGCGTGCTGATGTTCGACCTGGTCGAGCATCTCCGCCCGTGGGAATTGAACCAGGCGCTGGCGGAGGCGCGGCGCGTGCTACGCCCCGATGGCCGGCTCATCATCCACACGGCACCGAATGCCTGGTACGACCGGTATGCGTACCCGCTGGTACGGTGCGTGCGCACGCTGATGGGACAGGGGGGACACTATCCGAGGGACCCCCGCGCGATCGTTCCGGCGAATCTGGAAGTGCACGTCAACGAGCAGAGCGCGCTGAGTCTGTGGCGGGTGCTACGGCGGGCGGGCTTCCGCGCCCGGGTGTGGCTGGACACGCCCCCGCAGAACCGCCATGAGGGTTGGGGATTTGGGGTCGCGCGCTACGTGCTCTTTAACTGGCCCCCCTTCAACTGGTTCTTCGAGCGGGAGGTATTCGCCGTAGCATCTGCGGTGTCGTGATGAAAGACCGTCGTACAGTTGACGAACTATCTATACAGGAACTGGAGGAGGTCCTGCGCGTCCGCAAGCGGGAGGCGCGGCTGGAGCGGTTGCGTAGGGTGGGGCGGGGTGCCGAAGGGGGTGCGCTCGATCCGCTGGCACCGCAGCCCGTGGAACCGCAGCCCTCTCCATTACCTGTGGATTACCGGCGTTTTCAGGACGTCGGGGCCACGGCGCAATACCGGGCCTGGGGCCTGGACGAACCCGTGACGGAGGTGGAGGAACCATCCGGGCGAGAGCCGCGCAGGATCCGCTGGGACTGGCTGCGCGACAAAAGCCTGCTGGTAGTCGAGTTGGCCGTGCTGGCCGGGCTGCTCCTGGTCTTCCTGGGGTCGCTGTCAACGCTGCGCCAGATCAACCGGGAGACCAGCCAGGCCCAACAGGCTCAATTGCCCACGCTCACACCCACTCCCCTCATTCAGGTGGTCGTGCTGCCGGGTGGCCACACGCCGCCCGATTCGCCTGGCGGGCCTGCGCCGGAGGAAATCCCGGCGCACTTGCGGGACCTGGTAGGGGAGATTACGCCCCTGCCCATGCCCACACCTGGGCCGGAGCAGGCCATCCGCATCCAGGTCCCCGCGATCGGGGTGGATGCCCCGGTGGTCGAGGGAGACGATTGGGAAGCGCTCAAGCAGGGGGCGGGCCATCACGTCGGCAGTGCGAACCCGGGTGAGAGTGGCAATTGCGTCATCTCCGCCCACAACGACGTCTTCGGTGAGATCTTTCGCAAACTGCCGGACGTGGACCTGGGAGATGAGGTGTTCGTCCACACTGCCAGCCAGGTATATCGCTACGTGGTCACCCAGAAGCGGATCATTGAGCCGACGGAGGTGAGTGTGATGGTCCCGGCCTCCAGCCCGGTCCTCACGCTCATTTCTTGTTATCCGTATGGGATTGATACACAGCGTATCGTCGTGATCAGCGAATTACAACCGTAAGAGAGGGAAGAGATTATGGCAAAGAAATCTCGTCGTGTCAGGAAGCAGGGGCGGCCAGCGCGCCTTTCGCCAGCCCAGATGGTACAGCCGGTGGCGGGTGCGGCAACCAGTGTGCCCGCGGTGGCCGCCCCGGTACAGGCTGCGCCCAAGGGATCTGACCTGGGGGAGGAATATCGCTACGTCATCGCCGATCTCAAGCGGATTGGCATCATCGCGGCGGCGATGTTGGCAGTGTTGGTGGTCCTGGCGTTGTTGTTAACCTAGTTCCCAGCACGCAGGGTGGTCGTAGGCCCGGCTTCAGCCGGGGAACCCCCGCTTCAGCGGGGCGTCCGCGCTAACGAGGCCAGTCCCCACGACACTCCCCAGTGGAGGAGCAGCGCCAGCCACAGGTTTCCGGTCAACAGGAATAGCACGCTGCTGGCGACGGCCAGCGCCATGCGCATCAACTGGCCGGGGGCCTGCTGCGGATCGGCCAGGCCCGCGCGCCAGGCCGGGTTGAGTGCGGCCTCCAATGCTACCAGGGCCAGGCCGGCCCAGGCACCCCAATAGGTGCCCATGGCCAGGATCGGCGCGTTGCGGCAAAAGGCCCAGTGAATTTCGTGGTAGGCCGCCTCCCGCAAGAACACCCAGCCAGAGTTTTGGGCACCGGCCGCCAGGCCGGCTGCTCCGGCAACCGCCAGCGCCCGGCGGTAGGTCCACCAGCCCAGTGCCAGCACTCCCCAGGCACCGAGGCCCAAGGCCACGGCCCATCCTACGTCCTGTGCCCAATCGGACCAATTGGCAGCCAGGGTGGCGGCAACCTCGGGTCCGCCCGCAACGTGGACGTCCAATGGCTGTAATCCCAACAGTCGCCCGACGACCGCATCGTGGCCCCACAGGAGCGCGGCGAAGGGCACACCGATATAGTACAACAAGCGGAGCAGTTGAAGCAACCACGGGGAGAAGCGCCAGGTGACCAGGCGGGTGATGGCCTCCCCCACTGCACCGGGGCGGGGCTGGCGGAAAAACCAGGCCAGGCTGGCCCACAGGATGGCCAGCAACAGCGAGCCACCCAGCCATAGCCAGCCTTCGCTCCAGGTCACGGTCGGGCCAGGCATGGGCCTACCTCCTCTGCAGTGGCACGCTCAATCTGACCCGCGTTCCCTCGCCCGGCGCCGAGGAGATCGTCAGGGCTCCGCCGATCAGTTCGGCGCGTTCGTGCATGTTGACCATGCCGAGGCTGTTGCGCTCGTCGTAGCGCACCTGTACGGCGTCCACGTCGAACCCACAGCCATCGTCCTCTGCCTCGGCGACGAATGAACTGTTCTGAATGTACAGCCGCACCCAGACGTTGGAAGCCTTGGCGTGTTTGCGGGCGTTGCTGATGGCCTCCTCAATGATGTAAAAGATCGCCCCCTGGGTGTTCCGGTCCAGCAACTGGTCCACCTCCGGCGTGGCTTCCAGGTGCATGGGCGTGGGATCCGTCTCGGCCAATTTACTGATGTACTGTTCCAGCGCCGCCTGTAGCCCCTGTGTCTCGAGGATGAGCGGTCGCAGGGTGAACAGCATGTGGCGGATTTCCTTCGTCGTGCGGCGTGCCAGTTCTTCGACCCGCACCAGTTCCTCGGACGTCTGCCCCAGGTCCTTGTCCTTGTCCAGCATCATCCTCAGGTAGTTTATCCGCATGGCGATGGCCGCGATGCTCTGCGTCGGGCCGTCGTGCAGGTCACGGGCCAGTTTCTTGCGGGCGTCTTCCTCGACCTCGACGATGCGCTCTTTCTCTTCCATGAGGCTCTGATAGAGTTGGGCGTTTTGAAGGGCCACGATGGCCTGGTTGCAGATGGCGTTGAGCAACTCCTGGTGGTCCTGGGTATAGGTGTTGGGCTGAGGGCTGCCAAAGACGACCGCCCCAAAGTTTTCGAACCCTGCCCGCAGCGGGACGACGATCACCTGCTGGCAACTGTGCATCATGATCAGTTGGCCCAGTTCCGGGTCGGTGGCCGGAGCGTTTGTGATCACGGCTTCGGCAGTGGCCAGGGCCTGGGCCAGGGCGCCGCTCTTACCCTCGAAGGAGACGTTCTGGTCGCGGGGTGGCAGGTGACGCGAGGCGACGATGCGCAGGTTGTTGCGCCCGAATAACATCACCATGCTCACGTGGGCCGAGTTCGGGCGGCCCAGTTCGCGCATGCCAGTCTCGCCCACTTCGAGCACGGCGGTCAACACCTTGTTGTAATTCAGGGTGGCGCTGAGCATGCTGGCCAATTCGAAGATCACGCGCGAGTGCTCCTGGGCGACGCGCAATTTTCGCAGTTCGGCCTCTTCCTCGAGCCGGCGCGTGCGGGCGATGATCTGCTTCATCTGGGTGCCCACCAGGCCACTGAGCAGGGCTGCCAGTACGAGAATGAACGACTTGACTGCGAACGACAGCAGTTCCGCGAGTGGCGTGCCGGGTGGAGCAATGGTGTAGCCGGCGAAGCCGCAACCGGCCACGATGGCCAGGGCGACCAGCAGGCTGACCACCCACGGGAACCGCAGGGCGGCGGTGAGAATCGGGAACAAGGCGAAAAAGAGCAATGGGCTGGCCAGCCCGCCGGAGACGATGACGAAGCCGATGGTGAGAACGGTGTCCACCAGCAACGTGGTTACGGGGATGGCACGGGGGAGGATGCCGGAGAGCAGCAGCAGCATGATGAGGAGGTTGTATAGCGCCGCGACCGTCAGCAGGACAATCTGGGGCAGGATGGAGGCGGCGTCGAAGAATGCGCCGGAGGTGGTGAAGGTGTCCAGGAAGATGACGAGGGCCACGCTCACCAGGAGCAGCCAGCGCAAATTGCTGATCAACCAATCTAGGTGGAAATGTTCCCTGGCGCTCTCCGATATGGGCATAGTCGCTTATACACCAAACCAGCCGCGGATGTGGAGATGAGGTCCCCTCCACATGGCCGCGGCCTGGAGTGAATACAACAGTGGGCGCGAAGGGACTCGAACCCCTGACCTCCACAATGTGAGTGTGGCGCTCTAACCAACTGAGCTACGCGCCCAAGAGATGCAACAGTGCACCGTTCCAGTTGCGAGGGTAGTATACGATAGACTATCCTTCTTGTCAAGTGGAACGCGGCGCTGCCTTCATCCGTTGATCGTCCTTGACAGTTGCCTGCTTTCGTGGTATCATCACGCGCAAATCAGATATCCCGGCGACACTCTTATCCAGAGAGGTGGAGGGACCGGCCCTGCGAAGCCTCGGCAACCCGCTAACCCCCAACGGTTAGCACGGTGCTAATTCCGGCAGAACGGTGTTTCTGGAAGATGAGAGGTGGTCACGTCACTTGTGCCCCTTCTGTCCTCCAGAAGGGGTTTTTTTGCCAGCGCCTGCCCTGGCCGGGAAGCAAGCACACGGAGGTAAAAATGACAAAGCGGAATATTGTAGTGGTCGAAGCAACCGGCCAGTCGGTCGAGGACCTGCCGGTCGAGATCGTCGAGCGCAAGGGGATCGGCCATCCCGATAGCCTGTGCGACGGCATCGCCGAGCGCATCTCGGTGGAGTACAGCCGCTGGTGCCAGGACAACCTGGGCACCCTCCTGCACCACAACTTTGACAAGGTGCAACTGGTGGCCGGCGAGGTCGAAGTGGGCTACGGTGGCGGGTACATGCTCAAGCCTATCCGGCTCCAGATCGCCGGGCGCGGCACCCCCGCCTTCCAGGGGCGCAAGGTGCCGATGGACCAGATCGCCATCGAGGCGGCGAAACAGCACGTGCGCGAGACCATGCGCTACCTGGATCCTGGCAGGCACATGGTAGTTGATAGTTATGCGGGCCGCGGGGCCGAGGAATTGCAGTACGTGGTAGATCGCGTGACGGCCAACGACACCAGTTTCGGCGTCAGTCACTGGCCCCGCTCCGGCCTGGAGCATGCGGTCTACGAGACGGCTCAATACATCAACTACAAGTTGATTGACGAGTTCCCGGTGGGCGAGGACATCAAGGTGATGGGGCTGCGCCGCGACGGGGAATTGACGTTGACTGTAGCGTTGCCCTTGATCGCCGCGCGCATTGGGGACGCCACCGAGTACCAGGAGGCCAAGCGGGCGGCCGAGGCGGCCATCCAGGAATTCAGTGCCCGCCTGGACGACCGGAAGGTGACGGTGATGGTCAACACTGCCGACGACGTCGCCAACGGCGCAGTGTACCTGACGCTGACCGGCACCTCGGCTGAGATGGGAGACGACGGATCTGTCGGTCGGGGCAACCGGGTCAACGGCGTCATTGCTCCTTTCCGCTCGGCCAGCCTGGAAGCGGCCTGCGGCAAGAATCCCATCTCTCACGTGGGCAAGGTGTACAACGTGCTGGCGCTGCTGGCGGCCCAGGACATCGTCAAGCGGGTGCCGACTGTTAGCACGGCGACCGTGTACGTGCTCTCGCAGATCGGCGCGCCGCTGGACCAGCCCCTGGTCGCCACGGCCCGGGTGAGGCCGGCCAGCGGGCCTCTCACACCCAGCATCCAGGCCGACGTGGAGAGTGTGCTCGACGAGCACCTGGCGCAGGTCAATTCTACCCGCAATCGGATGCTGAACCGGGAATTGACGCTGTTTTAGAGTAAACCTTCCCGAAGGCTCCGACAGGAGCATCAGTACACGACGCATTGCCCTGGCGTGTGGCTCTGGCATTTGTGATGTGCTTTCGAGCCTTCGGGAGGGTGACTTTGACATCTGGGCCTTTTCGTTGTATACTGCCCGCAGTTCGAAAGCGAGGGCCCAGGATGTATGCCGTGTTTGAGACGTTGTTTCTCGATCCCTCTTTCCCTCCGTGGCCAGGCCCCTGGTCTGGGTAGGTGCGGTGGGGAACCATTATTGGAGCACAAGTGCCGGCCAGCCCTCCAGACCATCAGGGGGGCTGGCTTTTGCGTGAGGAGCCCATGACTATCCAGGAGCTGACGGACGAGATGAATCGCTTCGTGACCGCCAAGGGCTGGTACGGGGAGGATTCACCGTGGCCTCAGACGAGCCGCAACATCGCCATATCGCTTTCGCTGGAGGCGGCCGAAGTGCTGGAGCATTTTCAGTGGGGGGAGCAGGTCGCCAGCCAGGAGGCCCTGGCGGGCGAACTGGCCGACGTGGCACTCTACCTGCTGCAACTGGCGTACCTGACCGGCATAAACCTGGAACAGGCAATCCTCGACAAACTGGCGATCAACTACCGCCGGGACTGGCCGAAGGAGTAATCAGGTGTGAAGATCCTGGCCATCAGCGACCAGGTGGTCGAGACGATCTACAGTGCGCACGTCCGCGAGCGATTCGGCGACGTAGGTATGGTCATCGCGTGTGGCGATCTACCGTATTCCTACCTGGAGTACATCGCCACGATGTTGTGCGTGCCCTGTTTCTTCGTGCATGGGAACCACGATCAACCCGAGTACACCTCCAGCGGAGAATTGCTGACCGGGCCGGGCGGCTGGGTCAACCTGGATGAGCGGTCGGTGAAGGCCAAAGGGGTGCTCCTGGCCGGGCTGGAGGGCTCGAACCGCTACAAGCCCAATGCGCCTTTCCAGTATACGGAGCGGGAGATGGATTTCAAGATCTGGACGTTGACGCCGACGCTGCTGATGAACCGGATGCTGTATGGGCGCTACGTAGACATCCTCGTCACACACTCGCCCCCCTTTGGCATCCACGATGGCACGGACCTGGCGCATCGCGGCTTCCACGCCTTGATCAGGTTCATGGCCCGCTTCCGGCCCCGCTATTTGCTCCACGGCCACAAGCACGTCTATCGGCCGGCATCTTCAAGGACTCTGTACTGGGACACCGAGGTGATCAACGTATATCCTGCCCAGACAATCGAGTGGTGATCCGCATTGGCGTCGTGAACGCAAGGAGGACAAATGGCTACCAAGGTCACCCCCCGCAGTGAGGACTACTCCCGCTGGTATACCGACGTCGTCCAGATGGCCGAACTGGCCGATTACGCCCCTGTCAAGGGGTGCATGGTGATCCGACCCTACGGCTATGCGCTGTGGGAAAACATCCAGGCGGGACTCGACCGCCGTTTCAAGGCCACCGGCCACGTCAACGCGTATTTTCCGCTCTTCATCCCGATGAGTTTCATTCAGAAAGAAGCGGCGCACGTGGAGGGTTTCTCGCCCGAACTGGCCGTCGTCACCGTCGGCGGTGGCAAGCAACTGGAGGAGCCACTGGTCGTGCGCCCCACCTCGGAGACGATGATCGGCCACATGTACGCCAAATGGATTCAGTCCTACCGTGACTTGCCGGTGCTCATCAACCAGTGGGCCAACGTCGTGCGCTGGGAGATGCGCACCCGCCTGTTCCTGCGCACGATGGAGTTCCTGTGGCAGGAAGGACACACCGCTCACGCCACCGCCGAGGAGGCGCACGAAGAGACGCTGCGCATGCTCGGCGTCTATGCCGAGTTCGCCACCGAGGATGCCGCTATCCCCGTCATCCCCGGCCGCAAAAGCGCCCACGAGACGTTCGCCGGCGCGGTGACCAGTTACTCGATCGAGGCGATGATGGGGGATTGCCGGGCACTCCAGGCCGGCACCAGCCATTTCCTGGGGCAGAACTTTGCCCGCGCGTTCGACATCAAGTTCCTGGATGAGAACAACGAACTCCAACACGCGTGGACGACCAGTTGGGGCATGAGCACGCGCATGGTGGGCGCGATCGTGATGGTGCATGGCGACGATCAGGGCTTGGTCCTGCCGCCCAAACTGGCCCCCCTTCAGGTCGTCGTGATCCCCATCTGGAAGAGCGATAGCGAGCACGCCGCCGTGATGGAAGCGGTGCACCAGGTGGAGGCGACCTTGCGCGACGAGGTCCGTTTGCGCGTGGACGCCCGTGACGAGTATTCCCCCGGCTGGAAGTTCAACGAGTGGGAAATGCGGGGCGTGCCCCTGCGTATCGAGATCGGCCCCCGCGACCTGGCTGCCGGACGGGCGACGCTGGCCCGGCGCGACGTCCCTGGCCGTGAGGGCAAGCGCAACGTGCCGTTGGACGGGGTGCTGGCGGAGGTGCGCCAGGAGTTGGCGATGATCCAGGCTGATCTCTACCGGCGCGCGCTTGACTTTCGCCAGGCGCATACCTACGAGCCCCAGGACTACGGCGAGTTCAAGGAAGCCGTGGCGAATGGATTTGCCTATTCCTGGTGGTGTGGGGATGGAGCCTGCGAGGCGCAGATCGGCGAGGATACCAAGGCGACCGCCCGGTGTATCCCGCTGGAGCAGGAGCCGGGGCAAGGAAAATGCATCCACTGCGGACGGGATGCTAGCGAGCGAGCCATCTTTGGGCGGGCGTACTGATTGCGGAATGCGGAATGCGGATTGCGGATTGGGGCTGGAAAGTAGTATGCTCTTGAAGGAGAGAAGATGAAACACTGTCACGTCGCTGTCGTCACGTTGTTGCTGGCCGGTCTCGTCACGGGCTGTGGGTCCGCCGGGCCTACCGCTACGATCGCCACGCCTGATGCGCCTTTGCCTTCACCGTCCCCCTCGCCCACGCCGGCCCCCACCAGCACGCCGACGCCGGTGCCGCCCAAGGAATTGACGGTTTGCCAGGCCGAGGAGCCCAACACGTTGTTCGTCTACGGGAATCCATCGCGTGCGGCGCGCCAGGTGTTGGAGGCGATCTATGACGGCCCGATTGACACCCGCACGTACCAGTTCCAGCCGGTGCTCCTGGAGAAACTGCCGAGCCTGGCGGATGGAGAATCGGCCGTGCGCACCGTCCCCGTGGCAGAGGGCACCAAAGTCGTGGACGTGAACGGGCTGGCGGTGGACCTGGTCCCTGGCGTGACCGTGCTCGACGCGGAGGGCCAGCAGGTGACGTTCGAAGGCAGCGGTGAGGTGGTCACGATGACGCAGATGGCGGTGACGTTCACGCTGCGAGCGGGCGTCACCTGGGCGGATGGCAAACCCTTGACCGCCGGCGATTCGCGCTACTCGTTCGAGCTGGCCGGTGCGTTCGAAAGCCCGGCGCTGCGGCTGCTCCACGATCGCACCCAGAGTTACGACGCGGTGGACGAGCGCACGGTGGTCTGGACGGGCATCCCCGGCTATCGGGAGACTTTCTATTTCCAGGTCTTTTACCACCCGCTGCCCCGGCACGTGTGGGGCAGCGTCGGTGCCGAGCAGTTGCTCAACGCTCAAGTGGCACATCGGAAGCCACTGGGGTGGGGGCCTTTTGCCGTCGAGGAGTGGGTGGAGGGCGAGCAGATCACGTTGGTGCGCAACCCGCATTACTTCCGTGCCTCCGAGGGGCTGCCGTACCTGGATCGCGTCATCTTCCGCTTCGTCCCTGACCTCCGGCAGGCGCTCGATCTACTCACGGCGGGGGAATGCGACCTCATCACTCAGGACGTGATCGAGAGCGGAGACCTTACCCCCCTGCTGAAGGCGGCTGAGGCCGGCACGGTCCAGTTAATTTCGTCCCCCAGCACTGAGTGGGAGCATCTGGATTTTGGCATCCGCCTGGTCGAGTGGGTGAGCCGTCTGAGTTTCTTCAAAGATGCGCAGGTGCGCCACGCCGTCGCGCTATGCACGGACCGTGAGCGCATCGTGCGCGAGGCACTTGCCTACGGCGAAGCAGCCGTCGCCCACAGTTACGTGGCCTCGGAGCACCCGCTGTACGCGGGCGATCAACTCTATCGCTGGGACTACGACGTGGCCAGCGGCCAGGCGCTGCTGGACGAGGTGGGCTGGAGGGACGAGGATGGGGATGGCATTCGCGAAGCCCACGGTGTGCCCGGCATCACCAGCGGTATCCCCTTCTCTGTCACACTGCTCACGACGACCGAGCACCCGGCTCGCGAGCAGACGGCGCGCATCCTGTCCGAGAATCTGGCGGCCTGTGGGATCGGGCTGGCGGTAGAGTACCTGCCACCCGAAAAGTTCTTTGCCGATGGCCCGGAGGGCCTGGTGTTCGGTCGCCAGTTCGATCTGGCGCTGTTCTCCTGGCTGAATGGCCTCGATGCGCCGTGCGGGCTCTACCTTTCCGACCAGATTCCAGGGCCTGAGAACTGGTGGGCGACGAGCAACGACCCGGGCTACACCAGCGCCGACTACGACGCGGCCTGCCTGGCGGCGCTGGATGAGTTCCCGGGCACCCAGGCCTATGCCCGTTTCCACGTCGAGGCACAGCGCATATTCTCCTACGACCTGCCCGCGCTGCCGCTCTATTTCGTGCCGAAGATGGTCGCTGTGCGCCCGGGGGTGAGTGGGGTGGCATTGGATCCGAGCGAGTATCTGGAACTGTGGAACATTGAGGCGTTTGACGTGGGGGTGGCAGGACAGTAGGGTTGAGGACGGGACTGCGGGCGTGAAGCGTGAAAACGTGAAACGTGAAACGTGATGCGTAAGGCGTAGGGTGAGATGTGCGAAGGGCTGGGTAGTTTGTGTTCTGGCGTGGTCCACATCTCTGCTCGTATCGTCAGGTCCGGTCACGCTGAGGGGGTGGCGTTGGTGTCGCCCGAGCCGATCGGGTTCCTGGGCGGGGTAGACCCAGATACAGGAGCCGTCGTCGAGCACGGCCATCCGCTCGAAGGGGCATGCGTGGCCGGGCGAGTGCTCGTCTTCCCCACCGGCAAAGGCTCCACGGTCGGCTCCTACACCCTCTACCGGCTGGCGCGCAATGGGCTGGCCCCGGCGGCGATCGTCAACGCCCAGGCCGACCCGGTGGTGGCGGTGGGGGCGATCATTGCCGAGATCCCCATGGTGGACCAGGTAGACATCCGGCACATTCGTACCGGCGATACGGTACAGGTGCACGGTGAAGAGATCATCATCTGGCGAGGAGGAACACTCATGCAAGAACTAACCGAACTGCTCCCCGAGTTCAACGAGATCCGCGACCCCGACTTGCGAGCGCGGACGCTGGCGGTGTGGGAGGAGGGCATGGCGCTCGGCGGCTGGACGGTCGAAGCGCTGAACGAGATCCCCTTCACCCTACTGGCCGACCAAGTGAACGTCACCTTCATCGAGCACGTGCGCACGGTCTGCCGCATGTGCATCGCGATGGAGAAGGTGCTGGTGGAGGCCTATGGCGAGCGGGCGCACATTGACCACGATGCGCTGGTGGCGGGCGCATTGCTGGCCGATGTCGGAAAATTGATCGAACTCCGCCGCGAGCCGGATGGCAAGACGGTCTTTGCCGAGATGTACAACTACCTGCGGCATCCCTTCACCGGGGTAGGGCTGGCCTACAAGCACGGCATCCCCGCCGCCGCCCTGCACGTCATCGCCACCCATTCCTGGGAGGGGGACAAGTTCAAGCGACGCCCCGAGTCCATCATCTTCCACCACGCCGATTTCACCGATTTTGACCTGGTCAAGTTCAAGTAGCGAATGGCGAATGGCGAATAGCGAACGGCGATAGGCGATACGCGATGAGCGATGGGGGCGGTATGACGGACGTTGACTATGAGTTGCGGCTGCGGGCGGGGGCGGAGCGGGTGCTGGAGGTCGCAGCGGCGGGCCGCTTCACCGGCCTGCTTCCCTACCGCCTGCAACTGCAGGCCGAGCGGCTGGCGCTCGTGGCCGGCTTCGACGCATTGATCTGCCTGGACACGCTCCACTTTGCCCCCTTCGACTACCAGATCAAGGCCGCCCAGACCGCGCTGCGCCGCTTCCGGGGGCGGGGCCTCCTGTGCGACGAGGTTGGGCTGGGCAAGACCATCGAGGCCGGGCTGGTACTTAACGAGTACTTGCTGCGCCAGATGGCCAGCCGGGTGCTCATCATCACCCCGCCCGCGCTGGTCGAGCAGTGGCGGGAGGAACTGGCGAGCAAGTTCGGGCTGGCCGATTTCGTCGCCAGCCACGACCCCCAGTTCCGCGAACTGGGGCCGGAAGGGTGGGCCGCCTTTCCGCACGTGATCGCCTCGCTGGCCACCGCCCGCCGCCGGGAGCATCGCAACGCCATCACCGGCATCGTCTACGACCTGGTGATCGTGGACGAGGCGCACCATCTCAAGAACCGTGCCAGCGTCTCCTGGAAGTTCGTCAACGCGCTGCAGAAGAAATACATCCTGATGCTCACCGCCACGCCGGTGCAGAACAGCCTGGACGAACTGTACAACCTGATCACCATCCTCAAGCCCGGCCAACTCAAGACGCCGCGCGAGTTCCGCCGTCACTTTGTCGTCCAGGGGGACCCGCGCCTGCCCAAGAACCGCGGCCGGCTGCGTGAGCTGCTGGCCGACGTGATGGTGCGCCACGCGCGAGGCCAGGTGGGGGTGCAACTTCCGCCCCGCCGCGCTCACACCGTGCGGCTGCGGCTGAGCCCTGAAGAGCAGGCGCTCTACGACGACGTGAGCCAGTTCGTGCGCAGTTGTATCCGCCCGACGGCGCCCTCCGATCCATCGTCTGCCCCCGCTTCCACCGGGGAGGAAGACGAGCGAGAGATGGATCAAGTGGAGGCGGTCCTGCCGGCGGTGCACCGCTTCACCTTGCGCACGCTCCAGCGCGAGATCGGCAGTTCCCCGCCTGCCGCCCGCTCGACCCTGATCAAGTTGGCCGGGCACCCGGAGATGGCCGCCTATCGGGACCTGCTGCTCTACCTGACCGAGCGCGCCGGCGCGCTCCCCTCCTGGGCCAAGGGGCAGGCGCTGGAGCGGCTGCTGGTATCCCAACTGGCCTCCGACGGGCGGGAGAAACTGATCGTCTTCACCCACTTCCGCGCCACGCTAGAGTTGTTGGCCGACCTGTTGCGGGGGATGGGAGTGGAATTCGTGATCTACCACGGCGGGCTCTCACGGGCAAAAAAGGACGCCGCCATCCAGCGCTTCGAGCAGAGTGCCCAGGTGCTCCTTTCCACCGAGGCGGCGGGCGAGGGGCGCAATCTACAGTTCTGCCGCACGATGCTCAACTTCGACCTGCCCTGGAACCCGCAGCGCATTGAGCAGCGCGTCGGGCGCATCCATCGCGTGGGCCAGACCAGGCCGGTAGAGATTTTCAACTTCTCCGCCGAAGGGACGGTCGAAGACTACATCCTGCAGATCCTCGACCGCAAACTGAATATGTTCGAACTGGTCATCGGCGAGATGGACATGGTCCTGGGCTACCTGGAGGACGAGCGCGACTTTGAGGAGATCGTGATGGACGTCTGGACGCAGGCCCGCACGCCCCAGGAGGTGGCGGCCGGCTTCGAGCAACTCGGCGGCGCACTCGTCCAGGCCCGCGAGGACTATCAGCACACCCGGGAGTACGACGAAGCGCTGTTCGGGGAGGACTTTTCAGCCGAATGAGCGAACTGGCCGATTTCGTGCTGAATGCGCTGCGCCAGGCCGCCGGCATCGTCGAGCCGCCGGCCTACGGCGTCTACGAGGCGCTCCTGCCTGAAGAGGTAGCCCGCCGCTGGAGCGTGCCTGTCTATCAGCGCCTGGCCTTCGCCGACGAGGCTCCTGTCGAGGCTTCCCTGGAGGCGCTGGTGGAGGCTCCGGCGGGGGGCACCGGCGCGGAGGACGTCACCGTCGTCGGCTACGGCCATCCGCTGGTGGACACGCTGATGGAGGAGGCACGCGCCGTGCCCGCCTGTGTGCTGGTCTACGCCAGCGACGTGCGGCTCGACAAGCGCGGGTTGTTCACGCTGGCCCAGCAGGCGCTGGCGTTCCCCAACGCCCGTCTTTCTGAAGTGCCGCGCCAGGAGCAGGCGGCGGCCCTCTGCCACTACGTGCGCTTCAATTTCGGCGCGGCGCTGATCACCGACGAGAAGCGCGAGCGGTTGGTCTCGGTGGTGATGGACGCCCAGGCCGGGTTTCCCGTCCCGGAACTGGCGCACATTGAGCAACTGACGCAACTGGAGGAGGAATCGGCCTTCAGGCACCTCCCGCCCGCACCGGTGCGCTGGCTGCCGGGCAACGAGCCGCTGAGCCGGCCGGTGTTGGATAGGCTGTTGGAGCGGGCTACCCGCGCCGCGCTGGACGGACTGGCGGCGCCGCTGGAGGGGCTGCACCAACGCGCCACCCGCTACCTGGAACTGGATCGCGCCCGCCTGACCGAGTACTACGACGACATCGCCCGTGATCTGCAGCGCCGCATTGAGCGCGCCGGCGACGACGCCCGCCGCGCGTCGCTGGAGGAGAAACTCACGGTCGCCCAGGCCGAGCGAGAGGCCAAACTGGCCGACGTCGAGGCCAAGTACCGGCTGCGCGTGGAATTGGAACTGATCAACCTGCAGGTCATCGTGCAGCCCAAGATTCTGCTCCCCGTGCGCATTGGGAACCGCACCGCCGAGATCGAGCGCACCGTCGTGTGGGACCCGCTGTTGCATCGCATCGAGCCGCTGGCCTGCGACGTGTGTGGCCGGCCGGGGACGCGGCTGACGTTGTGCACCGGTGGCCACCTGGCCCACGAAGGCTGTCTGCTGGCGGAGCAGTGCGTGGACTGCAAGCGCATCTACTGCCGCCAGTGCGCCGACCAGATGGGCCGCTGCGTGGTGTGTGAGCGCCCGGTGTGCGTTCACAGCCTGAACCACTGCCGCGAGTGCGGGCGGGCCACCTGCCGCGAACACGTGGGGCTCTGTCACGCCGCCGACGGCCTGCCTGCCACCCTCCCCAGGCCAGAGGAGCAAGTCCAGCCTGTGCCCGAACCGCCCCCGCCCCCGCCTCCCGTGGAGCAGGTGGAGGAGCCGCCTACCCCTGCTCCGCCCCGCAAGGAAAAGAAGCGCCGCGAGGTCACGTATACCACTCACGTGACCCGTGCTCCTGTCGCCGGCGCGCCTCGCCCGCTCGAGCCTCACAAGATCGAGGTACACGTGGAACCCGACGTGCCGGTGGTGAACGCCTGGGTGCTGACGAAGGGCAAGAAGCAGATCGCCGTGCGCTTCTGGGAACTGACCGGCGAGGGGATTCTGGTCACGTGCCGGTGTGAAAAGTGGCGCAATTGCCGGGCGGACGGCAGGCTGCTCGTGCCGGCGGAAGGGGCCGAAGTGGAAGCGCTGCTCGAGGAGCAGATCGAGGACCTGCGGCGGGAGTACGGCGTCCCGGCCCGGCAGGTGTTCCGCTACGCCTTCATCCGCGGCGCATCGCGCCAGGTGCCGCGCGTCGTGCTGCGGGGGCGATGGAGGGCAGGGCGATAAGACGCACTGTGGTGGGTGTACGACCCGCAAGGTTGATTCCGTTTCGATCAGGTCTTTCATCAGCCCAACTGGGGGAGGGTAACACGATGTCAGAATCCGCAGTCCCAGCCCACCTTCATCTGCAAGAGGTCGTCACGTGTGGGAGCGATGCCCGGCGAGGAAACTGGCTCGGCATTCAGCCCTGGATGGTGCCCGCGGATTATGCCTCAGCAGGAGCGTTCTACGCCAAGATTGACGATTACCTGGCGGTGGCGTCCCGGCAAGGTTGGCTCAACGAGCGGACGATCGTCGTTCTACCCGAATACGTCGGCACCTGGTTGGTCGTGGCGGGAGAGCGACCGCGCGTGCGCCAGGCTGCGACCATCGCCAGTGCCATGCGGGCGCTCGTGCTGAGCCATCCTCTCTCGTTTCTCAAGACACTGCCGTCCGCCAGGGCCAAAGATGCAGTGAAATATGGCCTGTTTCGCATGCAGGCCGGGCGGATGGCCGAGATCTACCAGCACGTGTTTTCTGGCCTGGCGAGCAAGTACGCGGTGACGATGGTGGCCGGGTCCATCGTCCTTCCGTCACCGGCCGTGAAGGGCGGCCGGTTGGCGATCGGCGACGGCGCGCTCTACAACGTCTCGCTCGTGTACGGCGCCAATGGCCTGGCGTACGAAAACGCCGTGCGCAAGGCCTTTCCGATTGCAGCCGAACTGCCGTTTACTACCCCGGGCTCTGTGGCTGACCTACCCGTGTTTGATACACCCGCCGGAAGGTTGGGGGTGCTGATCTGTGCCGACTCCTGGTATCCTCAACCGTACGAGGCCATCAGGGCGCAAGGGGCTGACCTCGTGGCGGTACCATCCTACCTGGCACCGGATGGGGTCTGGGAGGCACGCTGGCGGGGATACGACGGCGGGGCGGCGCCAGGCGACGTGGACGTGCGCGACGTCAGCCAGATCGCCGAAGGGCAAGCCTGGCTCAAGTACGCGCTGGCGGGCAGGCTGCCCGGCCTCGGGATTCCCCATGGCATCAACGTCTTCTTGCGCGGTGCGCTGTGGGACCTGGGATCAGACGGCCACACCGTCGTCGTCAGGGGCCAGACGGTTACCGAAGCGAAGCACGTCTCCGGCGCTGCGATCGTCAATTCCTGGTTGTGAGACCGTCGCGGCCGTTCCCGATTCGTTGTCCCAACCTGCTTCCGGTGGTATAATCTGCCCCACCATGGGCAAACGGGCCGCTCTTCTACTGCTCCTGTTCTGGCTGACGGCGTGCGCTGCCGATGGGGCCCGCGCCGTTACGCTCGTCGTGGATGGGGAGACGCGCAGGCTGAACACCGACGCGCTCACCGTCCGTGACTTGCTGACAGAGGCTTCCGTCGCGCTCGACGAGGACGACCGCGTGGTGCCGGCCGAGTCCACCTTCGTCGAGGATGGCTTGACCATCCGCGTCATCCGCGTCGAGGTGCGCACCGAGAGCGAACGGCGCGAGATACCGTTCGAGCGGAGGATGGTGCGCGATGCCTCCATCCCCACGGGCGAGACTCGCCTGCTGGAGCCTGGCGTCACCGGGGTCGAAGAACTGGCCTACCGCATCACCCTCGAGGATGGCGCCGAGGTCGAGCGACGGCTCGTGCGCCGGGCCACGCTTCAGGAATCCCGTACCGAAGTGATCCTCGTCGGCGTACAGGCAGAACTCAAGCCCGTCCCCATCACCGGCACCGTGGCCTACGTCGCGAACCACAACGCCTGGGTGGTGCAGACGACCAGCCCCAATCAGCGGCGGCTGACACACGCGGGCGACCTGGACGGCCGCGTGTTTGCACTCTCACCCGATGGCTCCTATCTGCTCTTCACCCGCGTCCCCACCGCGACCGGCGAGATGGCTCCGCTCAACACCCTATGGATGATCGAGACCGCTACCGCTGACGCTGAGCCGATGCAGTTGGACGCCAGCAGCGTGCTCTGGGCGGGCTGGGGAGACA
The DNA here is from genome assembly GCA_035529535.1 of Anaerolineae bacterium. GTDB lineage: Bacteria > Chloroflexota > Anaerolineae > B4-G1 > B4-G1 > DATKWP01. The sequence goes on from DATKWP010000108.1 coordinate 17,936, forward strand.
CATGCCAGGTGACGGCCGCCGGCACTGGTTGCCGCATTGCCTACACGACCGGCACACGAGCGGAGGGCAGCCCTGGCTGGAAGGCGGAAAACGACCTCTGGATCGCCCGGCCTCGCCCCAGTGACGGCCGCTTGCTGGGCCGGCGGCGCCTCGTCGCGCC
>DATKWP010000109.1:0-4169 GCA_035529535.1 Anaerolineae bacterium
TACACCTTCTGTCTCACCTCCACGCCGGCACGGATCTTAACCTCGCGGCCGGCACGGGGCCGCCTCCTTTGGTAGAGCCACTCGTCGGTGAGGAACTGCGCCGCCAGTTCGTCCGTCTTGGCCCGCCACGCCGGGTCCACCGTCGTTTCCACCTCCAGCGGTCCCAACACCTGAGCGAACTTGTCCGCCAGCAGATCCCACAGCGTTTCCCGAGGCGGAGCGGAGCCCAGTTCACGCCGGATGGTGGAGAGGTTGTCCTGCAGCGTCTTGTACACCTTGTCCCGGAATTTCTCGTCAGGCACCTTCAACACGCGGGCCATCATCTCGTAGTCAAAGTCCACGATCAGGTTGCCGACGAAGACGATGTACCCGCCGATCTCCGCCACGCCGTTGCCGGAGATCTTGCGCCCGCCGACGACGATGTCGTTGACCGGCCTGTACTCGGCAGGGATACCCAACGCCCGGTAGGCCTCGAGCGGGGCCTGGAGGAACCTGAGGTAAAAGGCCTCTTTGCTGGCAGGAGCGAGGGGGTTGTCGCGGTGGATGATCAGTTGATAGAACAATTGCTCGCCGTCCAGGTAGACCCCGCCACCGCCAACCTCCCGCCGGAAGATGGGAATGTGCTGCTGGCGGCAGAACTCCACGTCTACCTCCTGCTCCACGTCCTGGAAGTAGCCGAGGCAGACGTAGGGGGAACCGGGAGAAAGCAAGTTCAGTGCCTCGCGGCCCAGGCGGGGTTGGGCGTGGTAGAGTAATTGGGAATCCTGCCAGGACACGGTGCCAAGACGATTCAGTTTCATCGGTAATCTCCCTAAAACAGTGCTCATAGCAATGGGCAGCCTTCCGTGGCCGAGTTCATGGCGAACTCGGTCTCACGGCGCTGCCCATCGTCGCTTCGACAGATTGGGGTGCGCTCCATCCGGCGCACCGTCCTGCTACTTTTTCAGGACTTGCTTGTACTTCTCTGCTTCACCCTCGATGAAAGCCTTCAGCGCGGGGGAGTCGGCCTTCATCAGGTTGCCCAGTTCGGCAGAGTTGGACACCTCGATCTTGACCAGCCAGCCATTCTCATAAGAGGACTCGTTGACCAACGAGGGCTCCCACTCCAGTTCCTCGTTGACCTCGGTGATCTCGCCGCTGACGACGGCGGCGATACGACCTACCCACTTGCCCGACTCCATGGACATGAAGGTCTGCCCCTGCTCGACTGCCCGCCCGGAGCGGGGGACTTCGACGAAGACGATCTCCTGCGCAATGGCCTGGCCGAACTCGGTCATGCCCTGCGTGACGACGTTCTCCTCCACGCGCGCCCAACTGTGGAGTTTGTCGAAATACAGGTCGTCGGGAAACTCATAGCCGCTGATCTGCATGGGTACACCTCCCTGATATGAGTATGAAAGAGCGCCACTGCACGATGCAATGGTGCTCTCGCGGACGCTGGAGCGAGCCGCAGCCCTCCTGTGGATCAGGCAGTACGTTCGATCTGACTCAACTGCCGCATCAGGCGCGACTTGCGTCGAGCGGCGTTATTCTTGTGGATAATGCCCTTCTCGGCAGCCTTGTCCAACACGCTGGCCGCCACGTGCACGGCGGTACGGGCTTCCTCGATTTGCCCCTTGTCCATCAACTGCCGGGCTTTCTTGACGGCAGTGCGTGCCCGCACGCGGTAGACCCGGTTGTGCAGACGCCTGCGCTCCGCGCTACGGAGACGCTTGATCGCTGACTTCGTATTGGCCAAACTTGATCCCTCCAAACTGACAGATTACGCTTGGGCATCATTTTACAACAACTTGGCCGATTTGTAAAGCCTGCGGGTCTCGCTATAATAAACCGGAGAGGAGAGCATGAATGAGTGCCACTGAAAAAGCATCCGCGAGCGCTACCCACGACACGCACGGCGACGGTTCCGGCGCTGTGCCCATCGAGAAGTTGGAATTGGCAGCGGCGCGCGCCGCAGATGGGTTGCGGCGCGCGCTCTCGACCGACCATGCCACGCAGGCTCAACTCCGAGAGGTGCTCCAGCCGTACTCGGTGCTCCAGGCTCAGATGGGGGAATGGCAGGAACTGCACCACGCCCTGCACCAGGTGCTGATCGCTTTCTCCCCCTTCCATGCCAGCCTGCGCGCCCTCGGCCAGGCCGGGGCAGGGTCCACGCCCACGGATGGACGGACGTTGCTGCGAGGCTGGCGGCCGTGCCAGGCCGCGGTGGACCGGCTGGCGGATTTCGAGAGTCGCGTGGAGCACATCCGGCTGGCGCCTCAACCTCCAGGCCGTGCAAGCCTCGGCTGGGGCGCGCGCATCGCTGCGCTCCGGCGGGAAATCGAGGACAGGCTGATGGAAGAAGCGTGGAGCATCGCGGGGTTGGTGGACCTGGCCGACGAGTTCCACGATGCCTGCCACGGCTACCTCAGCCTGGCCGACCGGGAGTTGCGCCTGGCCATCGAACAGGTGCAACGATTGTACACGCGTTTGCTGGGAGGTCTGTGATGAGCGACCTTTTCGACATGCTCCAGGAGCGGTATCAGGCGCTCGTCGCCCGTACAGAAGGGGGCGAAGCGAGCGAGGAATTCTTGCAGGATGCGCGGGACTTTGTCGCCGACGCGCGGCAGGCCGGGGCCGGGATCGCCGACCTGGATGAGCGCAGCCAACTGCGGGCCTGGATGCGCTTCCTCGCCCACGCGGTGGCGGACGCCACGGGCATCTATCCCGACGTCACCCTGCAACCGCTGGCCCGTGGACAACTGGCCGGCCCCCGGCCGGAGAGTGCCGAGCAGCCAGCCCGCTCATTGCCCCCCGCGTGGGTATGGACACTCATCGGTGGGGCGGCGGGCGTAATCCTGGCGGTGGGGTTGGCCGCCATCGGGTGGCTGTCGCGGCCTCACGAGGCTACGATTGAACCGCTACCACCCCCGGCAACTCTTCCATTCGTCGGCCAGTTTGCGGTCGGCAGCGGCATGGATGCGAGCGGCACGCTGGAGGTAGCTGCTGACATCTTCTGCCCAGGCAGCCCCGAGATCCTTGCCCAGTTCACGCTGGAGGACGCCCTGCCCGAGACAGAATGGCACTGGGAGGTCAGGCGGGGTGACGAGGTCGTGGCCTCCCAGCCTGCAACCCGCTGGGGCAACCAGGCCCAGCCGGTCACCATCCGCGTCTTGGCCGGCGGGCCGGCGGGGGTAGAACCCGGCCAGTACGACCTGCTACTCTACGCCGGCCAACAGGTGGTGGGGGTGCGTTCGTTCCAGGTGCTGGACAAGGCGCCACGGCTGTTCAACCTGTGGGTCGCCGACGTGCCCGAACCGGCCGGGGCAGCGCCGGGGCGACCCGCATTCGAGGCGGGCGTGCGGGCGATCTACCTGGGGTACGAGTTCGAGGGGCTGTGCCCGGGGGTAGAGATTTCGTACGTGCTCTACCACGGCGGAGCACCGGTCCAGGAGCACGCAGAATCGTGGAGCGGCCCCTCTCAGGGGCACTCGCAGGCCAGTTTCCAGCCCGCAGACGACCTCCCATTCCCCACGGGCGACTATGAGGCAGTGGTGACCATGGCAGGCCAGGAGCAAGGCCGGGTAAAATTCACCATCGGGGAGGTGGCCGAGGAAGCAGTACCGCCGGCCTTCGGCGACGTCACCATCGCGCTGGGCGCGCGGCCCGACGGCACGCCGATCGCCCCTGCACCGGGCAACCGTTTCGACTGGAACACCAAAGTCGTCTACGCCATCTTCGACCACGTGGGCATGCAGGACGGGCTGAGGTGGATGGCGACGTGGGTCCGCAACGGCCAGGAGGTGGCGCGGGAGGAGTACTTGTGGGATGCAGGGACCGCCGGAACGGCAGGCACGCACTGGGTCACCTACGACGCGGGTGGGCAGGTGTTGCCCGGCGGGACCTACAGCGTGACGCTCTACCTCGAAAACGTCGCCCAGCGTTCAGCCGAGTTCCAGATCCTGTACTACGTGCAGCGGGAGTGATCGCTCCGGCGTGTGAAGCCTGAGAGTCTGCGCCCCTCAGGGCCACCTTGCGGGGGCGGCGCGGATTGTCGTTTCAGAGCAAGGGCAGTATAATCAGCGTTGGAGGTAGGTATGTCCAAGGCTGCGACCTTAACTGATCTAGTGCCGAAGACCATTGACGCCGTGTATACGAATGGCGTTCTGCATCCACTGGAACGGCTTGAC
>DATKWP010000110.1:0-7553 GCA_035529535.1 Anaerolineae bacterium
TGCTCAAAGGCAAAACGCTGGGCATGATCTTCGAAAAGCCATCCCTACGTACGCGGGTCTCCTTCGAGGTAGGGATGAATCAACTGGGCGGACATGCCCTGTCCCTCTTCCCCTTCGAAATCCAACTGGGAAAACGGGAAAGCGTACCGGACGTGGCCCGCGTACTGTCCCGTTACGTAGACGGCGTCATGGCCCGCGTCTTCAACCACGCCGACCTGGTCACGCTGGCCGAGTATTCCCGCGTGCCCATTATCAATGGCCTCTCGGACTACAGCCATCCTTGCCAGGGGGCGGGTGATTTCCTCACCATCGTCGAGCGCCAGGGCTGGGACCTGCGAGGGAAGAAACTGGTCTTCATCGGCGACGGCAACAACGTGGCCGTCTCGCTGCTCTTCGGTGCGACCTTGCTGGGGATGGACTATGCCATTGCCGGACCGCCGGGCTACGAACTGCCGGCCGAGGCGTGGGCCTTGGGGCAGCAGTTCGCCGCTGCCAGCGGCAGCCACCTGTTGGCGACCCAAGACCCACACGAGGCAGCCGCCGGAGCGGACGTCATTTACACCGACGTGTGGACCTCGATGGGCCAGGAGGCCGAGACCGAGGCACGCCTCCGCATCTTCGCCCCGTACCAGGTCAATGCGGCACTGGTCGCGCTTGCCAGGCCTGACGTCATCGCCATGCACTGTTTGCCGGCTCATCGGGGGCAAGAAATCACCGACGAGGTCTGCGACGGTCCGCACTCGGCGCTCTGGGATCAGGCTGAGGACCGCATGCACGCCCAGAAAGCCATCCTGGTAGAATTGATGGGATAACGTGGAAGGACAGGGGAGTGGCTAGGAATCGCAGGTTTTTCGAAGAGGCGGTACAGGAAGGGGCCAATGCGGCCTGGGACCAGGACTGGGATCGGGCGCTGCAGGCCTATCAGCGTGCACTGGCCGAGTTTCCCAACGACGTCAGTGCGCTCACCGGCCTGGGGCTGGCCTACTCCGGCAGAGGGCAGTTAGACTCTGCCCTGGAATCTTACCAGCGGGCCAGCAAACTGGCGCCGGACGATCCCGTGCTGTACGAGCACATCGGCAAGGCGCGGGAGCAGTTGGGACAGGGACAGGAAGCCGCTGCAGCCTATCTGGCCTCGGCTGAGCGCTATCTGAACCGACAGCAGGCTCCTCACCTGGCGTTGGAGCGCTGGCAGGATGCCGTGCGGGCCGATCCCGCTTGTCTCCAGGCGCACGTACAATTGCTCAAACACTACCACCGCCACGGCCAGGTGCGCGAAGCGGTGAAGGAATGCCTGACCCTGGCACGCATCTCCCAGGCCCTGGGGCAGCACGAGAACGCCATCCAGGCCTGCAACTATGCCCTGAAACTGGCTCCGCACGACCCTGAGGTGCTGGCGGCCCTCGATGACCTGCGGTATGGTGCACCGGCCGCCATGGAAGCGGGGGCCGGGGCTCCCCAGGCTAAGCCGGGGCTGTTCACCGCCCCAGGGGAGCCGGCCGGCCTGGGGCTGCTGGATTTTGAAATCACCCCGGTGGCCGAAAGCGAGGAGCGGGGCAGCCCAATTGAGATCACCCGCCAGAAAGCACTGGCCGATCTCGCCGAGAGCCTGTTTGAGGAGGAGGAGGCTACCGGACTGGCCGCTGTGACTTCTCGCCTCAGTAAAGCGCAGGTGGACGCCTTGATCGGTCGGGCCATTGATTGCCAGACCCGGGGAGTGACGGATGAGGCGATCTCTGCCTACGAGCAGGTGATCAGAGCAGGAACAGAGCGGCCGGCCGTGTACTTCAACCTCGGCCTGCTCTATCAGGAAAAGACGCGCTTCGACGCCGCCATCCCCCAATTCGAGCGGGCGGTGCCTGACGCCGATTACGCGCTGGGCAGCCACTTTGCGCTGGGCGAGTGCTATCGCGCCCAGGGGCGCATTGACCAGGCCCTGAAGCACTTTGTCGAGATGCTCAAAATCGTGGACCTGGCGACCATCCGGCACGAACAAGCAGATGACCTGCTCCAGCTCTACGAGGATCTGGCCGACCAAACCGTCACCAAGGGCGGGCGCGAGCAAGCACTGCAGTTCACGAACTCGTTGAGCGAGTTCTTTAGCGCGAAAGAATGGAAAGACCGGGTCGTTCAAGCACGCCGCCAACTTGATGTGCTGACCCAGGAAGGGCCGGTCTTGAGTCTGGCTGAGGTGTTGGATACTCCCAACTTAGGCGAAATCCTGGAATCGGTCATGCTGGGGCAGCAGTACGCTGACCAGGGCATGTACTACACGGCGCTGGAGGAATGCTACCACGCGCTCCGGCGTGCCCCCACCTACCTGCCCGTACATCGGCAATTGGCTCAGGTCTTGATGACCATGGGGAAAATGGACGAGGCGGCGGCCAAACTCGTCGTCATTGCCAACACCTACCGCATGCGCGGCGAGACTCATCCAGCCGTGGCGTTGTATCGGCAGGCCTTGAAGTTGGCGCCGATGGATACCGGGGTACGGGCCAAGTTGATTGACCTGCTCACCAGCCAGGGGGAGATTGACGAGGCATTGGAGCACTATATGACGCTAGCCGACAGTTACTACCACCTGGCGCAGATAGATCAGGCACGCGAGACCTACCAGGAAGCGTTGCGGCTGGCGCACCGGGGCTCTCCCGAGCGCCACTGGAACGCCCGCATTCTACACAAGATCGGTGACATCTGTCTGCAGCGGGTGGACTGGAGGCGTGCCATTGAGGTCTACGAGCAGATCCGCAAACTTGCTCCTGACGACGAACGAGCTCGTTCAGCGCTGGTGGATCTTTACTATCGGCTCAACCGGCCGGAACTGGCGATCGCGGAACTCGATAGCCTGCTCAAGATCTATCACAAGAGTGGTAAGACCGAGTCCGTCTTCGCCGTCCTGGACGACATGGTCCGCCAGCGACCTGGCGACATCCCGCTGCGCACGCGCCTGGCACAGGCCCACCTGGACGCGGGCAACGCCGGGCAGGCCCTGGAGCACCTGGACAGGCTGGGGGATTTGCAGTTGGAGGCCAGACGATACGAGGACGCCAGGGCCACCATCCGGGCCATCATCGCGCTCCAGCCACCCAACGTGGCGGAATATCAGCAACTGTTGGATCAACTCGACCAGCATACTGCCAACTGAAAACCGGAATCAGGGATTTGGATAGTGGCCGACCCTCTGTGGTATCTGCAAAGACTCGACCGGATAGACGCCCTCGACATTCTGCTGGTGGCGTTCATATTCTTCTGGTTTTTATACCTGGTGCGCGGCACCCGGGCTGTGCCCCTGCTGCGTGGCGTGATCTTCCTGATCATCGTCGTCACCCTGCTGAGCAGCCTGACGCGGTTGCGCGCCTTTAGCTGGCTGACGCAACGGGCTCTCCCGGCGCTGCTCGTGGCGATTCCGGTCGTATTCCAGCAGGAACTGCGCCGGGCCCTGGAGCGGGTGGGACGGGCCGGGACGTTGTTTGGCCGCGGGACGGGCAGCCACGCCGCCCTGGAACAGGCCCTGGCCGCGATCGCCCAGGCCTGCCGCATCCTTTCCGAGCGCCGGCAGGGCGCTCTCATCGTCCTGGAACGCGAGACAGGCCTGCAGGAGTTCGTGGACAGCGGTGTTCTCCTCGAGGCTGCTCTCACCTCCGACCTGTTGGTGACCATCTTCGACCCCCACACCATGCTGCACGATGGAGCGGTCATCGTGCGGCGTGGGCGGCTCCTGGCTGCGGCCTGCGTGCTCCCTCTTTCCTCAGCCTTCCTGGCCGACCGGCAATTGGGGTTGCGGCACCGGGCTGCGATCGGCGTGACGGAGGAGAGCGACGCCATCGCCGTCGTCGTTTCTGAGACGCGCGGTTCCATTTCCATCGCCCACAACGGTCGTATCATCCGCAATCTCGACGCCAAGCGGCTGGAGGCCGTGTTGCACGCGTTCTTCCAGCCTGTGCTGGAACGGGCATGGCCGCGCTGGAGTGCCCGGTTGCGACAGATGCTAGGGGGGGGCCAGTAGTGAAAGCGACAGTGCGCTGGATCATCAGCAATGTGCCCCTGATGGTGCTATCGCTCATTCTGGCCCTGCTGGCCTGGATCGTGGCCGTAGAAGAAGAGGACCCCACCATCGAGGAACGCTACCCTCAAGCCATACCGATCCAGCCATCCCAGCCGCCGGAGGGGATGGTCATCGTGGGGGACTTGAATGAGCAAGCACTCGTCACAGTCCGCGTCCCCAGGTCGGTCCGCAATTCTCTCAAGGTCGAGGATTTCACCGCCACGGTGGGCTTGACAGGCCTGAACGCCGGAGTCCATCAGGTACCGGTTCAGGTCGCATTGAACAAACAGCCTTCACGGGTCATGCTGGTCGAACCCGCGTACGTCACACTGGAAGTAGAGCCGAAAGGAGAGCGAACGGTACCCGTGCGTATCCAGGTGGAGGGAGAGCCGGCCCTGGGCTATCTAATGCGGGCGCCGATTGCCGCGACGCGCCAGGTGACGGTGAGCGGCCCCAGTACCTACGTGGCCCGGGTGGCTGAGGCGGTGACCAAGGTCTCCGTGCAGGACGCCAAGACCGATATCGAGGGAGAGTTCACGTTGCAGCTATGGGACAGCGATGGCCAGCCCGTTTCCAACGTCGCCTGGACGCCGGAAGCAGTCAAGGTACACGTCCCCATCGAATTGTCGGGGTACTACCGGGCGCTGGCGGTCAAAGTGGTACTCCAGGGCCAGATCGCTTCCGGCTACCACGTCACCAACATCTCCGTCGAGCCGCCTACCATCACTGTCTTCGGTGCGCCCGAGGTGATCGCTGCGCTCCCGGGCTTCATCGAAACCGTGCCCATAGATATTGAAGGAGCCCAGGCCAACGTGATTGAGCGCCCGGCCATCAATATGCCACCGAACGTCTCGGAGATTCCCGGCCAGCAACCGCTGCAGGTCGAGATCTCCGTTGAGCCCATTCAGAGCAGCCGGACGATGGAGATCACGCCGGAACTGCAAGGCCTGGGGCCGAGCCTGACGGCCACCGTGTCGCCGGAGACCACCCAGGTCATCCTGAGCGGACCACTGCCTCTGCTAGAGACGCTGGAGCCTGACGACGTGCGCGTGGTCCTGAATCTGTTCGGGCTATCCCTTGGCACGCATCAGATCGAGCCACAGCCCTTGCAGGTGGTGGTGCCAGAAGGGATCACCGTTCAAAGCATTCTACCGGCCACGGTGCAAGTGGAGGTATTCTCCGCCCCAGTTCCCACACCGCCCGGCACCAGCCTCGTGCCTGGTACGGGATACAGCCGGAGGCCCGGCTACAGCCGGGAAACCCCCGCCGAAGCGGGGCGTCCGTCGCATGCTGCACCACAGACCAGCCTCGGCCGGCGAGGAGAGCAGAGGATGATATGAGCACACCAATCGTAGCCCTGGTGGGCCGCCCGAACGTGGGCAAGTCCACCCTCTTCAACCGCATCATCGGGCAGCGGCTGGCCGTGGTGCACGATCGGCCGGGCACCACCCGCGACCGGCTGCACGCGCCTGCCGAGTGGAACGGCGTTACCTTCACCGTGGTGGATACCGGCGGCATCGAGATCTTGCCTGAGACCGTCGTGGCCGGGAGACGACCTGGCCCCGAACGGGTGTTGGCGCAGGATTCTGCCCCCTTCATTCCCCTGATGCGCGCCCAGGCCGAGCAGGCGATCCAGAACGCGGACGCCGTCATCTTCATCGCCGATGCGGCCAGCGGCCTCACCGCCGGCGATTACGAAGTGGCCGACATCCTGCGCCGTGCTCATTGCCCCGTTTTCATGGCGGCCAACAAGGCGGACAACTCCCGCCTGCACCAGGCTGCCTTGGAATTTTATGAGCTGGGCCTGGGGACGGTGTACCCGATCTCTGCCCTGCACGGCATCGGCGTGGCCGATCTGCTGGACGAGGTGGTCGGAGCGCTCAGGCTCGCAGTCCCCGTCCCGGGGACGTCCACCCAAACGGAGGCCGAAGACGAACAGGTCAAACTGGCCATCGTCGGCCGGCCCAACGTGGGCAAGTCCTTGCTCCTGAACCGGCTGCTCGGTGAGGAGCGGGCCATCGTCAGCCCGATCCCCGGCACCACGCGCGACGCCATTGACACGTACATGGAGTGGGAGGGCGTCCCCATCACGCTGATTGATACGGCCGGCATCCGGCGACGGGGCAAGATCGGGCGCGAGGTAGAGTACTATAGCGTGCTGCGGGCGCTGCGGGCCATCCAGCGGGCCGACGTCGCGTTGCTGGTGATAGATGGAGTCGAGGGAGTCACCGCCCAGGATGCGCACGTGGCCAGTTTCATCCTCGACGAGTGGGTCAGCGTGGTGGTGCTGGTCAACAAGTGGGACGCGGTGGAGAAGGAGGCGCATACGATGGGAGAGTACACCAAATGGGTGCGTGAGACCCTCCGCTTCCTCGACTATGTGCCGGTGCTGTTCATCTCTGCGCTCACGGGGCAGCGGGTGCAGCAGGTGATACCGACGGCGCTGGCGGTGCAGGAGGCTCGCTCGCAGCGTATCTCCACCGGCAGCCTCAACCGGCTGGTACAGGACGCGCTGGACCGCCACGCGCCTCCCACCAAGCAAGGCCGGCCGCTCAAGGTCTACTATGTCAGCCAGCCCGAGGTGGACCCGCCGACCTTCGTCTTCCACGTCAACGATCCAGATATGGTGCATTTCAGTTACGAGCGCTACCTGGAGAACCAGTTGCGTAAGGCCTACGAATTCCCCGGCACCCCGCTGCGGTTGATCTTCCGGCAGCACACGGGGCGGGGAACAAGGGGCAAGCAGCAAGAGACAGGAAGCAGAAAGCACGAGCCGTAGGCGGCTCTGCTCCAAATCCAGGTAAGAAAGGAAGCACTGTGAGTGTTCTCAAAACAACGCTGAGTAATGGTTTAACGGTCCTTATCAAAGAGGCGCACGCAGCGCCGGTGGCCAGTTTTTGGGTCTGGTATCGGGTGGGCAGCCGGAACGAGCATACGGGGATCACCGGCGTCTCGCACTGGGTCGAGCACATGCTCTTCAAGGGGACACCGACCTTCCTCAAGGGGGAGGCCGAAAAGGCCATCGCCCGCGAGGGGGGCGTGTTCAACGGCATGACCTGGTACGACTTTACCACCTACCTCGCCACGCTGCCCGCCGACCGCATCGAGTTGGCGCTGCGCATCGAGGCCGACCGCATGGCCAATTCCCTCTTCGAGCCGCACGAAGTGGCCTCCGAGCGGAGCGTCATCATCAGCGAGCGGCAGGGGGCCGAGAACGACCCGGAATTCCTGCTCAACGAAGAGTTGATGGCCGCCGCTTTCCGTGTGCATCCCTACGGCACCGATACCATCGGCCACATGTGTGACCTGGAGACGATGACGCGCGACCAGCTCCACGCGTACTATACCACTTACTATGCACCCCACAACGCGCTGGCCGTGGCGGTAGGCGACTTCGAAGCCGCCGACATGCGGCGGCTGATCGAGCAGCACTTTGGTGCCATTCCCGGTGGGGGCACCGTCCCCCCGGTCACCGCCGTCGAGCCCCCCCAGAGAGGGGAGCGGCAGGTGG
>DATKWP010000111.1:0-2230 GCA_035529535.1 Anaerolineae bacterium
CCACTGGAAGATGGGGACGGCCAGCCGTTCGGCCCACGTCACGACCTCCTGGCGGGGGAGGGCGGTGAGCAGGTCGGCCTGCTCGGCCACCAGTGCGGCCACCCCGTCGCGCAGTGTGTGAGGGCAGTGGCGGGTATCGGCATCGGTGAAGAGGAGCAGTTCCCCGTGCGCGTGTCGGGCCAGTTGGTGGCAGGCCCAGTGTTTGCCGAACCAGCCATCGGGCAGCGGCTCCCCCTCGAGGACGCACAGCCGGGTGTCTTCCGCGGCCAGGGCGGCCAGCACCGCCGCGGTCCCGTCGGTGGAGCCGTCGTCCAGCACCAGCACCTCGAAATCCGGATAGTCCTGGGCCAGCAGCGAGCGCGCACACGGGCCGACGTTGTCTTCCTCGTTGCGCACCGGCACCAGGACTGCGACGCGCGGATAGTGGGAGGGAGGTGGATACGTGCCCAGTCGCCGGAGCGCCCATAGGTTGCTCAGGGCGATCAGCAGGACCACGGTCAGGAAGCCGAGGATGCCGGCCTGGTGCTGGACCCAGAAGCCGCTCACCGTGTGCGCCCCACCAACTTGAGGATCCAAGCCCGAGGCCGCACAGGCTCCCGCAGGCTGTGGCGGTGCTTCCATACGAGGACCAGCACGTTGCCGGCCCATAAGGCGAGGATGAAGGGAGGGGCTCGACGCGACAGGAGGTGGATGAGGGCCACGACCATACCCAGGATGACCGACCAGGCGTCGGCGGTCTGCACGGCCAGGAAGGAGACGAGCGAGAGACCGAGCAGGGTCGGGATTTCCCCGAGCGTCAGGCCGGTCCAGATGCCGAAGGTAGCGGCGACTGCCTTGCCACCGTGGAAACGCAGGAACGGTGAGAAGGCGTGCCCCAGCACGGGGGCTAGCGCGACGGGGACGAGCGCCCAGCCCGAGACCTGGAAGACGAAATGAGCCAGGCCGACGGGCACCACGCCTTTCAAGTAATCCAAGAGCAGAGCGGCCAGGCCCACGCGCCAGCCGCCCGCGCGCCAGGCGTTGGTCGCGCCCGGGTTGCCATCTCCATAGCGGCGGACGTCGGTGCGCAGGAACAGCCGGCCCAGCCAGAACGAGAAGGGCATGGCGCCGAGCAGGAAGCCGAGCGCTGTCCACAGGAGCACGGCCAACGGGCTGCTAGATGGGCTGGAAGCGGTGCTGCTCTCTTCGAAGTATGAGTGGTGAGCGAGGGCAGGTGTCGCCAGCAGCGCTGCCAGAGTCAGGGCGCATACGAGAACGCCCAGCGGTCCACTTCTCAGGCGTCGGCGGCTCGTAGTGACGACTTTAGTCGTTGCCGCGGCAGGGAGAGCGACTGAAGTCGCCACTACGAACCCATAGTGTACCGGATCACGTCGCATGGGAATCCTCCCCGGGATTCGGTTCTATTCCGGCGGCGTGCGGCAACGAAGCGGCGAAGTCGAGCACCGCCTGTTCGATAGCGGGCCAATCTGTGTGGGCCGGCGTGACCAGGTCGTGATCGGCATCTACCTCCAGGTAGCGCGGTGAATGGGGAAAGCGTTTCATCAGGCGGCGCGTGAATCGTAGCCTCACGATCTCATCGTGCTTGCCCTGCACAATGAGCAGCGGCGTTTCCACGCCAGGGGCCTGGTCGTAGGCTGTCCGGCCGGTGATGCGCACTTGATTCACGATAGAGAGCGGGACGTCAATCTGGCGCAGGTCCTCCTGGGTCTGTGGATTGTCCAGGTCGGCTTGCGGGAAGAAGTTGGCCACGAACCGGCGTAGTTGGGGGTTGGCAAAGTCGGCCCGCCGCAAGGGGCGGAAGGAGCGTGGCAGCAAAGGGCGCAGGAGCGCCCCGAGCGCTCGCTGCAGGGGGGAACCGGTCCACCAGAAGGGGGCTAGCAGGACCAGGCCGTCGGGCGTGGTGCGTGCCGCCGCACCGATGGCCAGTGCGGCACCCATGGAGTAGCCCACCAGCAATATAGGGGAGTGGTCGCGCTTCAGCGCACAGAGCGCTTCTTCGACGGCGGCGGCCCAGTCCCCGGCGCGTCGTTCGTCCAACGTGGCGATTTGCGGGCCGAACCCAGGCAGCAGCAGCCCCTGGACGGACCAACCGGCCTTGTGCAGCGCTTCTCCCAACGGGCGCATCTCGGCCGGGGTGCCGGGGAAACCGTGAACGAGCAGCGCGGCCGGAGCACCGCCCGGCCACAGGAAGGGCAGGTGCTCGGGGCCTTGAAAGGCGAGCAGCGATGTG
>DATKWP010000112.1:0-7338 GCA_035529535.1 Anaerolineae bacterium
TTGCGCAGGGTCGGAGCGGTGACCTGGGTCACGTAGTAACGGGGCCGTTTCTCCTCCAGCAGTCGCTCGAAGGCAGCCCAGTCCATGCGCCCGGGGATGGCATCCACCACCTCCACCCGCAGGTCCGGGAAGAGAGCGGCCATCTGGGCCAGGCTGACCTGGGGCCAGATCATCCCCTCGCGGGAGCGCCGTCCCACCCGGTGCTGGCTGCGGATCCAGATCCCGCCGTCGGGAGCCGGCGGGTTGACGAAGAGGATGTCCACTGCCTCTGCCGGCCGGGCATCCAGCCCAGCCCGCACCGCGCCATCCGCATCGGGAAACTGGGGGAGCGGAACCCGTTGCCGCATCCCCGCGCCACGGTTCAGGCCTCGCACGGCTGTCCCTCCAAATCATGGTTCACCTGGACCTCACGCTGGCTCAGTTCGGCCAGCACCCGCATGACGATCCAGAAGACAGCCAGTTGCAGCCCTACCATCAGCAGCAGGCTAGAGCCCAGCAGGTAGAGCCACAGGCGCTCGAGGGGCCACCCATTCAACGAGAGCACCAGGCTGCCGATCCCAATCGCCAACCCCAGGCCCATCGTCACCAGTCCCAGCCAGCCAAAATGGACCTCCAGCGGGCGATCGAACATCGGCTTGCCGAACAGCCCCTGGCGGATCGGTTGCTTGTGGAACAGTGAAACCAGGTAATTGAAGGTGGCCCCCAGGGAGAAGAGCGTCACCCCGGAGACGGTACAGAGGCCGGCGGCGAAGACGCCGACCACACCCCATGGCCCCAACTGGGTGACGCCGGCAAGCCGCATCCCCACCACGACCGCGGCAATCAGGCCAGCGATGGCGGTCAGGCCCAGGCCGATGCCACCCAGAATGCGGACCGGGTTGTAATTCAACGCCGTCCAGATGATCGTGTACAGGAAGCGCACTCCGTCCCGGACCACGCTCAGTTTCGAGCGCCCTACCCGCTCCCGATAGGGGATGGGGACTTCGCGCCAGCGAATCTCCTCGTGGAGGGCACGGGTGCTCATCACAGGGGTAAAGTTGAGGCCATCAGGCAGGGGGTACAGGCGGGGCAGCGCCTCCCGGCGGATGACGCGCATCCCACTGGCGCTGTCGCTGACCCGATGGTTGCCCAGCAGGCTGACCAGGTTGGCAAAGATTAAGTTGCCGACACGGCGCACCAGCGGCATCTCGCTATCCGCCCCCGCCATGCGGGAGCCGATCACCAGGTCAGCCTGCTCGCTCAGGGCCACCCGGCACAAGTCTGGAAAGTGCTCCGGCGGGTAGGTGCCGTCGGCGTCCAGGAAGCCCAACAGGTTCCCTCGCGCGTGGCTGAACCCCGTTTTCAAGGCGGCCCCGTAGCCTCGGTTGGCCTTGTGGCGGACGAGGTTGACCTGAGAATAGCGCGAAGCGACCGCCACGGTCCCGTCGCGGGAACCATCATCCACCACAATCAACTCCAGGTCGTCTACTCCTGCGTCCGCCAGCCCCGGGCGCACGGAAAGCACCCGCTCAATGATCTCCGCAATGCCTCGCTCTTCGTTGTAGGCCGGGATCACGACTGAAAGAACGTTCATCTCTCCCTCCACCACTCGGTGGGTACGGCGCGAAACAACTCTGTCCCACCGCCTACTGTCTCCAGAAGCGTGCTCTGGGTCTTTTCTTCCACGTCGAGCCACCGCACTACCCGCGCCGGCACGCCCACGACCAGGGTGTGGGATGGCACGTCCCGCGTGACCACTGCTCCGGCTCCGACCACCGCCCCGGCCCCCACCCGGACTCCATCCAGCAGGATCGCCCCTGCACCAATCCAGGCCCCATCCTCCACGACCACCCCTCGAGCCGTGATGCCCTGCTGCATGACCGGCCGGGAGGGATCCTCGAAGAGGTGGTTGATCGCCAGGATCTGGACACGAGGGGCCAGCAGGACGTCGTCGCCAATGTGCACTCCTCCCTGCCCACGGATCAGGCAGAACTCGCCGATGAAGCAGTTGCGGCCCACCCAGATGCCCGATTGGGGCAGGCCCCGAAAGTTGTACACGTGCAATTCACTCCCGTGCATCACGAAGGTCTCATCGCCGATAAAGATACCCTGAGGGCAGGCGTGCAGGTAGACGCCATGGTCAATGTAGACCTGGCGGCCCAGGTGAATGTTGGCCGGCTGGCACAGGCGGACCTGATCCTCGATGACCGGCAAGCCATCGCTGTGCAGAATCAGCCGGTAGACCAGGGCGCGCAGGCCGACTCCGACCAGGCTCGGAATGCCGCGCAGGAAGAGGAACAAGGTCTGCTCCAGGACGTAGCGGCCCACGCTGGTGGACTGGCCTTCCAGGTAGTAACGCAAGCGTCCCCGCTGGGCGGCCACTGCCGCCGCGTCGGGCGCTGTCGAGGTGAAGAGATCTTGGCTGCCGTTCATCGCTTTCCTCCGGCTGTGGCCGGTCTCCTGACCGAGCCACCGTTCAGATGCTGCCCCTTTCCATTCTCACGCCGTACGATACTGTTCACTGCCATCCCCAGATCGGGCACCACCGCAAAATCCCGCAGACCGTGGAGCCAACAACGGATCAACTGCCGCCACCCCCGGCCGGTAAGCACCAGGTAGGACCGGCATCCGGCCGCCTGGCCAGCCAGCATGTCCGACTCCGCATCTCCGATCATATATGAGTGAGAGAGAGCCAGGCCCGATTCCTCCGCTGCTGCCAATAGCAGTCCAGGCTGGGGCTTACGGCACGTACAGTGGTCCTCAGGCCGGTGAGGGCAAGTCATCACCCGGTCTATGCGCCCCCCTGCCTCCTCAATCGCCCGCACCATGCGGGCATGGATGCCCTCTACCACTTCCACCGGGACCATCAGCCGGTTGATGATGGATTGGTTCGTGATGATGACAATGTCCAGGTCCAGGCGGGCCAAGCGGGCCAGGGCCTTCATCGCCCCGGGTAGAAAGATGAACTCTTCCCAACTCTTCACGTGATCGTCCCGATTGCGACAGATCACCCCGTCGCGGTCAACGAAGACCGCTCGACGCGCTTGCGACTCCATGGGCTCAGTCACCCACCAGTTTCATAAGGTGCTGTTTGGGGCACGTGCGGCACCCGTCCAGAATCATTGCGGGAGTTCACCACCCTGGAGCGCGGGCAAGGGAGACACCATGTCGCGTTGCCGCTCCGCCTGTTGTCCGGCGGTGCCCAGCATCAGCCACACGGGGGGCTCGATCCGCCGCAGCCAGTCCCGGAGCACCGTGCAGATCAGGTGACACAAGACGAGGTGCACATCCTCAATTTGCTCCATGCAATCGCACGGCACCACGACCGGCACATCTACCAGCGTGCTCAGCCGTCCCCCATGGAAGCCGGTCAAGCCAATGGTGATCCCTCCCATGCGGCGTGCCAGTTCCACTGCCCGCAGGACGTTGGGAGAGTTGCCGCTGCCACTAATAGCGACCACCACGTCTCCCCGTCCCATCAGGCCGCCCAACTGGTTGGCGAAGACGTCCTCGTAGGCAACGTCGTTGCTCCAGGCCGTCATCAGCGGCACATTGTCCGTCAGGGCGAGCACCCGGAAGCGCGGCCGGCCCGGAATGATGGTGCCCTTTCCCAGGTCGCACGCAAAGTGCGACGCGGTGGCCGCGCTGCCGCCGTTGCCCAGGGTGAACACCGTGCTGCCGACGTAATTGGCACTGAGCAGCACATCCACTACGTCGCGGATGCGCTCCAGCGGGAGCGCACCCAACGTACCCTGCACCTCTTCCAGATACCGCTGAATGCTGTCCAATATTCTGCTCCTTCTCTTCACCTTCCCGAAAGTTTGGACCTTTCGGGAAGGTCATGTTCTACCCGGCTTGGATCTGAATCCCTTCCATCACCATGGGAACGCGGTGTTGCCCGTGCTCTCGCGACCAGGGTACCGCCTCCATTACCTGCACCCCCTGACTGTCGAACGTGCAGGGCCGGCGCTGCAACCCCAGCCCCGTCAGCGCCTCCGTGACAGCCCTCTGCCGGTCCTCAGGGCAGTAGAGCATCAGGAAACCACCACCGCCAGCCCCGGTCACCTTGCCCCCTAGTGCCCCGTGCTCCCGCGCCGTCTGATAGCACTGGTCCAGAAACGGATTGGTGATCCCTTCCGCCAACCGCCGCTTCTCCATCCAGGACTGATGGAGCAGTTCGCTGAACGCCGCCAGATCTCCCCGTTCCAGCACAGTGCGGATTTGCTGCCCCAACTCTTTGAGTGCCTGCAGCCTATGGATCGTGTTTCGATCCCCTTGCTGGCTGGCCTGCGTCTGGCGCCGGAGGATGGTGGAAGACTGGCGGGATGTGCCGGTGAAGAAGAGCATCAATCTCTTCTCCAATGCCTCATACGTCCCAGGGGGCATCCCCAGCGGTTCCACGTTCACGCCGTCGCGAGAGAACGTGATGCAGTTGAGGCCACCAAAGGCCGCCGCGTACTGATCCTGCTTGCCGACGGGCATGCCCATTTTCTCGATTTCGATGTAGCAGGCCAGTTCCGCCACCTGGGCTGGCCCCAGGTCCAGGCCACACCAGAAGGCGATCGCCTTGATCATCGAGACCGCCACACTACCAGACGAGCCCAGCCCTGTGCCGGGAGGAACTTGGGAGGCCAGAAAGATCGTCACTCCGTCGGAGAGATTAAAGTAGTAGGTGATGGCCTTAGGCAAGCGCAGGTCGCCATCCCAGACCAGGTCCTCGCACGTCGGCCGTTGGCAGAGCGCCCGGTAGTCAGCGGAGATGATCTGTACACCGTCCGGGCACCCAGGCGTGAGAGTGGTGTAGACGTAGTAACTGATCGTCGTGCTCACCACCATGCCACCGTACCGCTCGTAGAAGGCCGGCAAGTCTGTGCCCCCGCCCCCGAAACTGATCCGCACCGGTGCTCGCGTGATCAGAATCATCTTAAATCCCTCCTTACCCCCGTCGTGGGGCCCCTCGCATTGCGGAGCCCCCGTATGCGGGGGCCTAGTAAGCCCCCCGCCCCTTCAGCACTACCTGTACCGTGTTGAATATCAATTTCAGATCTATCCAGGTGGTATAGTTACGGATGTACTGCATGTCCAGGCGAACCCGTTCCTCGTACGAGAGATCGGAGCGCCCGCTGACCTGCCAGAGGCCGGTCAGGCCCGGCTTGACCGTCAGCAAGTTGTGTCGCCACCGGCCAAAGTGTTTCAACTCTGTCGGGGTGATCATCCGCGGTCCCACCAGGCTCATCTGCCCCTTCAGCACGTTGAACAGTTGTGGCAACTCGTCCAGGCTGTACCGCCGCAGGACTCGCCCCACCCGGGTGATGCGGGGGTCATCCTGGATCTTGCCGCTGCGCTCCCATTCCTCCCGCAACTTGGGATTCGCCTCCAGAAACGCGTCAGCATTGGGGATCATGGTGCGGAACTTGAAGGCATCGAACTTGCGCCCATACAACCCCACCACCCGCCGGCGGTAGATGACAGGCCCTGGCGAATCCAGCCGGACCAGGATCGCGATCATCAGAAATACAGGAGCCAGCAGGGTCACCGCCACCAGCGTACCCACGAAGTCGAGCGCCGATTTCATCAGCGCATCCACCCCCGTGATACGGGTCCGGTTGAGGCTCAACAGGGGGATGAAACCTACCTCCCTCAACTGGGCACCGGTGGTACACAGTTCATATAGGCCAGAGGAGAGACACACACGTACCCGCTGATTGGTGCCCCAGTCCCGATAGATGTCCAGCAGCTCCTCCCGCCGCATGGCAGTGGGGATGACGATCAGTTCCTCCACCCCCAGGCGCTGCACCAGGTTGTTCAGCCGGCCGAGATCGCCCAGCACCGGCAACCCTTCCACGTCCGTCCCACGGGGCAGCGCCGTGTCCACAAACCCCACCACTTCTATCCCTCCAGTGCGCAGAGCACGCAACTGGGTCACCACCGCCCGCCCTTCCTCGTTGGCCCCTACGACCAACGCCCGCCGAACGAACAGGCCCCGCTTCCGCAGATGGTAGATCAGCCGCCGGTAGCCGAACCGGGTCAAGCACACGCTGGTGACGGAGAAGAACCAGACCATCGCCAACCACCCGCGGGAGATGTCGTGGTCCACGCGCCGATCCAAGAAACTGTAGAGGATCAGGCTCACCAGACCCGCGGTGCAGGCACTGACCACGCTGGAGTATTCCTGCATGCCACCGAAAAGGCGATCCGGATGGTATAGCCAGTACAGGGCAAAGATGACCAACCACATCGGAATGGCGATCCAGGCCAGGCGAACGTAGAATGTTCCAGAAAAGGGGGCATAGTACTCTAGCAACTGGAAGCGCAGTTGATAGGCTGCCAGTGTGCTGAGCGCAATACATACCGCATCCAGCACGAACAGCGGCACCACCACCCAATAGATGGAGATGCGCCGCCCATCTAACGTCTCCCTACGCAAAGCCGGGAGTCGTTTCGTCCTTGCCGTCGTCGCCCACATTCTATCTTTGCCAATCTGACGAATCGCCATCGCTCAACGCTCCTATGAAATGAATCTTCCCGCCCTGGCCTGAAGGAAACCCTCCGCGCGTTCTGGGAAACTTGCCCGGTGGTCAACCCATGGAGGCGTCCGACCACCGACTATTATTGTAGGAGACAATCGTCAGAGTCCAGTAACAAAGTCCCTGAAAATTGACTAGAGTGGCAGGTAGTGGTATAACAGGTTCTGCGGCCGCTAGCCGTTTGTTAGGATTCTCGCTACTGTAAACCGACCCCTGCCCCGTAGAATAAGGGGGGCAAGGAGGCCTGAACAATATGTCCATAGAACACCTGATCCGACGCTACATTCTGGAGAATTTTCTTTTCACTAGCAACAATGGACAGTTAGAGGACCACGTCTCCTTTCTTGAGGAAGGAATCGTGGATTCCACAGGGGTACTGGAACTGGTGATGTTCGTCGAAGAGACCTTCGGCGTTTCGGTCAAGGACGAGGATATCGTGCCAGAGAACTTTGACTCGGTGGCCCAATTGGCACATTACGTACAACTGAGGATGGGAGAGACAGCACCCGAGGCTGATGAGCGAGTCCGTGTAGGTTAGCCTAGAAATCCTTCTCGAAGACAACCAACGGGCCGCGGTTGCCAGGTTGCACTTGTGTCGAGGGTGGAAGAGAAACTATGTCCGTCAAGAACCTGCTCACAGGTCCAGGGGTCAGAAGGACCAGCCGAATGCTCGGCACCGACCGCAGGCCCAGCCTTAGGCGCAGGCTGGCTTACCTGCTGCTGGCCGCCCTGACAGTCCCGATCGTCGCCTGCCGCCCCGCCCCTGCCGTGACCGAGCAGTGGACACCACCCTATCTGCAATTGAACCTCTATGCGGGAAACGCGCAGGTGC
>DATKWP010000113.1:0-2361 GCA_035529535.1 Anaerolineae bacterium
CCACGTCGGCTGCCCCCCCGTCAGTGAGAATTGCCCCTGGCGGCGGTAGACGAAACTGGCCCCAACGTGATTGTAGGGGATCGTCTGGCCGCTGCGCCCCACCGCGATCCTGGCGTCAAAGTCCCCCTGGGGGATGATGGCCGCGAAGGCCGTCTCACCGCTCACCAGGCCGAAGACCGGCAAGGGGGCCGGTTCGTGGTAGGAACCACTTTGTTGCAGGCTGATCTGTTCGTCCCCATAGATGGGTACCGAAATCTCCTGCACGGCCTCCGGGTGGGGGGACGTATAGTGCATCAGCGCGCCGCTGCCGTCGGGGAAGACGATATAGCCCTCCTCGCCGTCCTGCGTTGCGCCAAGGAATGTCAGGACGTCCATTGAGACTAGCGTGTTCTGCTGTTCGCCACTCTCGACGATGCCGGCCTCGGGGACCGTGACCTCCAGGAAATCGTCGCGCACGGCGTACACGACGCTCAACTCGAATCCCTCCTCGGGAAAGCGATAGTGGGCGTGCACCCCTCCCTCGACCGGCGTAAACTCTGCTTCCATGTCCCGAGGGTCGAAGACCTTGGCCTGGCCGCGGTCGGCGTCGGTGTAACTCAACACGATGGGCGCCTCGATGCGCTGTCGCCAGGCCTGGCTGACTTGGGTCTCGTCCAGGTTGGCCGGGCTGCTACGCCACAATCTGCCGTTCCGTTTGTCCTCGACGATCAACGCCGACGTGGCTCGCTTGAGGTAGAGCCGCAGATGCTCGCTCTCGGCCACCAACTCGTAGCCCTCGGATACCTCGGGGTGGCGGCCGTCGAGCGCCGGCCAGTCCTCCAGGGCGGCGGGCACCTCGACGGGAGGATTGATGCGGGGCGCGGTCTCGGTTGGCGCGTTGCCAGTCACACCGCTGCTACAGCCCGCCAGCAGCACAACCAACCCCAGTATATTCAAGCCACAGGTAATGGCCTCTCTTCTCATTTCTACTTGCCGCTTTGTGATGTGCGATTTGCCATTTGCGATTTGGCGATTTGCTGATTTGCTGATTCGCTGATTTGCTGGCTCGCTAATACCGCCGCACGTATATCTCCAGCGCAATCTGCTGGAAGAACCGCACGATCTCCCCCGTCAGTGCGTAGACCAGCCCCACCAGCAACCAGATGACGAGTATCCCCAGCAGGGTGAGCAGCAGAACACCAATGGCCTTACCGGTGTCAAAGTTGTGCAGCGTCCTGATCTGCTGGAAGAAATTCCAGAGCACCAAGGCCCACACGAGGTACAGGGCCACGTAGTAGAGTGCCTTCTCATCGCGGGTGATCGCGTGGGTGATCAGGCTGAGCGGCACCGTCAGCAGGATGTAGGGCCACAGTGCCCAGGCGCTCGACTTGACGATCTGGCGGAAGGTCCCTTCGCCGTAAAAGATCTCTGCCACCGCTACGGCCGAAATGCACCAGGTGACCCAGGGGATCAGGATCTTGCCCGCCTCGAACAGCAGCTGCGTCTCCTCCGGCCGCTGGGCCTGAAAGTGGAAGCTCTGCGCCACCAGCCCCCCCATCCGCGCCAGCACCGCCAGCAGTAGTAGGACCGGCACCGTCCACAGGTCGCTGCGCTCGCGCAGGTCGCGCACGCGGGCCAGGAAGTGGCGGAAACCGTCTCCCAGCCGGTTCACTGCCACGACGGTCCCGACCACCAGCACCAGGAGCCCTAGCCCCAGCCCGCTAAAGTTCTGACGCATCCACACGTAGCGGTACTCTCGAAAGGCAGCCGAATATCCGTCCTTGTTCTCCGCGTAGCGGTACTCTTGCATCGCCTCGAGGAAGCGCTCCTGGCGCATCAGCGCCTTGGCCAGGCCGGAGTGGGCCAGCGCGAAATTGGTGTCCCGCTCGACGATCTCTTGCCAGAGCACGGCCGCCTCTTCGTACTTGCCGTCAAAGTATTTGCCGCTGGCCTCGTGGATCAGGCGCGTGATCTCCGTGGGACGAAAGATCTGGATGTCGCCGCGCCCTGTGTCTAGCACGTAGAGGGTTCCCCCCTCTCCCGCGACGATGCTGACCGGCTGCGCGAAGCCCCCTTCCCACAGCCCCTGCCCGCCAAAGATAGCCAACAGGTTGCCCGCCTGGTCGTATTGGTAGATGAGATTTCGCTTCTGGTCGAGTGCGGAGACGACCCCCAGGTCGTCCACCGCCACGTCCACGAACATCGAACCAAGCGAGAAGGGCATATTCATCTGCCGCGCTTCATCCCAGCGCCACTTGGTCTCTGCCTCGCCGAAGGCCAGCCCTTCTTCCCCCTTCAGTTTGTCCCACAGCCGCCCGGCACCGATGCGCGTCGCGATCTCGCCATAGACGTTCTCGCCCACCGAATTGAGCCGCTGGATCT
>DATKWP010000114.1:0-2070 GCA_035529535.1 Anaerolineae bacterium
CGCTTCGTACCCGCGTCGCTGGAGCAGGTACTTTTGCCCCGGCAGGACTAGGAACACGGTGGAATCGTCGGGGGCGGCCAGGAAGATGCTGGGGATCGTGTTCAGCATCGCGTAGCCGGTGGTGAGCCCCAGGAAGAAGAAGGCCAGCGGCTCCGGCGGCACCAGGCCATTGAGCCGGGCCGTCGCCAGGATGACGAGGCCCGCCACGTTGTAGATGTGCAGTGCCGGCACGAGCGACAGCACCGATGCCACCAGCGCTCCCAGCACGGCGAACAATAGCAGAGTTTCCATTTCCCCCGCCTCCGAAATTCGTGTCAATCGCGCAATCAATCAACGCAGAGTCGCAGAGTCGCAGAGAACACAACTTACCTGGATCGGTATCATCGCGTATGAGTACATCCGATCTGCGCCTTGGCGCCTCTGCGGCTCTGCGTTAAAGCAGATCTATGGTGGCGGTGTGATTTCCAGCACGACCACGTCGTTGGGCAACGTCGGTGTGACCTCCAGGTTGCCCCGGTACACCTCTACCGTGCCAACGATGCGCACCCGGCTGCCGGGTGTACCGAGCGCCGTGTTGCTGGAGATACGGTCGAGCACATTACGCCACACGAACACGACGACCTCACCGCTCCCGTCGCCCACGAACACCTTCACTGCACTCTCCAACCCCTCTACGCGGACCACCGTCCCCTCGATCATCACCCGCTGCCCGGCATCAGCCCCGCTCAGGGAACCGATCGCGCGCCGGATGGGCCAGGGGGCGGCATCCTCGATGGCCTGCACGTCCCCGCCGAAATCCGGTTGAATCTGCAGTTCCCCCTCGTACTGGCCGACCTGGCCGGTCGCACGCACCTGCGCGCCCAGGTTGATGCGGGCGGCGTCCCAGCAGTCGTCGTAGACCTCGTGCCACATCAGGAGCGCGATCTGTCCGCTGCCGTCGTCCAGTGTGAATTCAAAGCCGCTAGAGAACGATTCCGCACCGACGACGGTGCCCTCCACCGTGACTTCTTCGCCGGCGCGGGCGGCCGTGAGCGCCCCGATCGGTGTCAGTTCCACGACCGGCGTGGGGGTTTCCGCGGGCGTGGGCAGCGGTCGCGGCGTGGCAGTGGCGGCCGGTGCCGGCGTCCAGGTTGGGGATTGGGGATCAGGGATCAGGGACTGGGGATCGGGCATGGGGGTGGCGGCGAGCGCCGGCCTGGCCTGTCCTGCAGAGGCCACGGGACGCGCGAGGGTCTGCACGTCCTGGGGCAGCTCGAGGATCAGTTCCAGCGTGCCCTGGTACTGGGAGACCTCTCCCTGGGCCTGTACCTGTGCACCCACGGCCAGCGCCGCTGGGTCGGGGAGCGCGTCGTAAACCGATTGCCACAGGAGCACGACGATGGCGCCGGTGGTATCGTCGAGCGTGACCTTGACGCCAGCGGAGAAGGGCTCCACCTCGGCGACGGTGCCGTGCACGGCCGCCATCTGCCCGGCGTCGGCCGGGGTCAGGTCGCCGATCTGCCTTTCGACGGCGACAGGCACCGGCTGGCTGAGCGGCACGACGTCGGCGATGGAGGCCGGGACGAGTTGGGGCGTGTCGCCGTAGAGCGAGACGGCCGCCACGACCTCGACCGATTGGCCCACGGAGAGGGTGGGGGAGAGGCCGCTGAGCGCGGTGAGGTCGTCGCTCACGACGAGGGGGATGGCGCCGGTGCGGTCGCGGATCGTGATCAGCGTCAGCCCCGGGTAAGGCTCGCGTACCTCGCGCACCTGGCCGCGTACTCGCACGCGCTGGTACTGGTCCGCCGGAACGAGCGTGCCGACGTCGCGGTCCACCGGCTCAGCGCGCGCGATCTGCAGGTGTTCGGGCGCATTCACGGTGAGGGCGAGGAAATCCTCCCGTATGCGCAGCGTGCCGGCTACCTCGACCCGGTCGCCCAGCGCGGGCACGCGGCCGGCGGCCATAATCTGGCGTGTCTGGGTCCGGTAGGTCGAGACGTAAATCTCGCCTGTGCCGTCCTCGATCCAGAAGCCGAGCGTTTCGTCTTGCGGGTCGTAGGAGGGGGTCTGGGTGCAGCGTCCCCGCAGGCG
>DATKWP010000115.1:0-2524 GCA_035529535.1 Anaerolineae bacterium
GCGCGGCGAGTGGGTTCAGGGCGCCGCAAGCCCGGCACTCGCGCGCCAGGTCAGTGCCACACGCCGGGCAATGATAGGCACCGGGCTCGTACGTCGCCCCACACGTGGGGCACATCGGCCCGGACGGAATATACACGGCGCGGCAATACTCACAGACCAGACCGCCATCCGCGTTGCGGGTGAAGGAAGAACTGCCGCAACCCGGACACTCTACGCGCGCGGGGTGTGGATCCCCTCTCATCTCATCCACCACCTTGACTCGGATTGTCCAACCTGCGACGTGGCCACAGGATATGGTAATAGAAGCCGTTCATACACACGTGCTCCACCGGCTGATAATTCTGCCCGATGGCGTCCAGCACTGGCTGAGGGTAGAATTGGGCACGGAAGATGACCACGCCAAATTCCTGCCGGTTGATGCGCTCGACGATCTCTGTCGTATCGAGCAGGCCGTTCTTGTATAGATTCAGCAGTTGCGTCGGGTTGGTCACCACAGGCTCGCCGGCCAACAGGCTGAACATCGCTTCCTCACTGAAGGCCGGGCTACCGGCCGTACGGACGTAGTTCAAGATCTCCTCACCTGCTGCATAGTCGTCGGCCGTGAGAAGATGCCCCAGTTGTGTGTAGCCCATGCGGTCGTGATACTGGAACGTCGCGCAATCTCCCTGGACCAGCGCGCCAGACACCCCGAACACACGGGCCAGCGGGCCGAAGATCGGGCCAGAAGTCGGCATGTGGAGCATACGCGGAGTCTGCAACAGGTAGAGCAGCGGAATGATGACCACCAGGAGTGAGTGAATGGAGAGCCGGGATTGGAGATTGGAGATTGGAGGTTGGAGGTTGGAGGGCTCCTCTTGCATCCCGCCTCCTGCTTCCTGCTCCTTAGCTCCTGCTTCCTGATCCCTGATCACCGATCCCCGATCCCTACCCCACAACCGCCCCAGCGCCAGTCCGGAGGTCAAACATGCGGCAGCGACAGCGGTGGTTAGATAGCCGAACCCCGCTCCCCATTTGCCGCTCAGCGCCCCTGTCCCCAGCGAGAAGAGAAACCACAGCGAATAGGCCGAAAGCCGGCCCCAGAACAATTCGTACGCCAGATATCCCAACGCCAGCAAGATGAACAGCGTATGCAGGCGGAACCATTGCCCAAACAGAAAACCTGTCTGGCGGTAGTCGAATTCGTTGACGTTGGCCTGGATGACGTTGATCCACCATTGACCCCTGGTCGCCACGTTCAACAGCCAAAAGATCGCTCCGGCGACGGCGGCCAGCACCAGCCCTGAGACAATGGCTTTCTTGACGTTGCGCAGGAAGACGTAGGAGAGAGCCGCGACGACAGTGAACACCGCCATCTGCTTGGTGTACCCGGCGCACAGCAGCATCAAAAGGCCCAGGGCGAGGTTGCGCCTGCCGTGCCGGGGATGCTCAAACTCGGCGATGAACGCGACGGCCAGCGTTTCGAACATGACCATCGTCAAGTGCATCCGGCTCAGCGGCCCGATCTGGTAGACGTAGTTGGAAGCAAGGAATGCCAGCCCCGAGATGAGCGGGATGAACCAGCCGCCCACCCTGCGCCGCACGACGACAGAAATGGTCCCTGCCGTGACGAGGGTCGCAGCAAAGGAGACCAGCCGGCCGGCCACGACCCGCGGCCCCAAGATCGCCAGCAGCGGAACGACGAGGAGATGAAATAGAGGTGGATAGTTGGAGGCGTAGAACGGATAGGC
Organism: Anaerolineae bacterium; assembly: GCA_035529535.1. GTDB lineage: Bacteria > Chloroflexota > Anaerolineae > B4-G1 > B4-G1 > DATKWP01. The sequence continues at coordinate 1,728 of DATKWP010000115.1, forward strand.
CGCGTTGTCCCGATACGGCCACTCCCCTCGGCCGTACAGGATGGCGTCGTACAGTTCAAAGCCCTCCCCTTGATCGTAGTCGAAAGGCCAGCGGAAGAGGTTCCATGCGTAGGCGGCGTAGACGGCCAGATACCCGAGGTAGGCCAGCACGGCCAGCGCGATCAGCACTGCGCCAAGGAGTTTGAGAACGCGGGATGGAATCATAGTGGTTCGACGTTAGTCAGGCAGGACGGTTGCCCAGGCAAACCAGGATCAGGCCCACGGCCAGGCTGGCAAGCCCCGCCCCGATCCCGACCCATTGCAACGGGCCAAATCCACCCCACTTGCCGGCTCCGACGAGGTCTACCCCAACGGTGCCGAGCAGGACGAGCAAACCGCACACGACGAAAAAGATACCGAGCTGTCGCTTGGTCACCATCGAGCGCGCATTATAGCACAGCGAGGTGAAGGCGCAACCCTGGGAGAAGGAGTGCGTATTGTGAGATAGATCGTAGCACTGTTGGAATGGAGGTAACGCCGTGACCCACGGACGAGACCCTTTTGTGGCTTTGTTGCTGGAAATGGCGGGCGGATTCTTCGGCTTCCTGGGCATCGGCTGGATCTACGCCGGCCGCCCGGTGCTGGGGGTACTGCTTCTGCTCGGCTATTGGCTGCTGGACTGGATCATCGGCATGGCGCTGGCCATCGGCACCCTGGGTGCGTGGTGCTGCATCTGGCCCGCCCAGAACCTGGTCTTTGGCGCGATTTCAGGCTACCTGGCCTACCGCTGGCTGGAACGACATCCCTAGTCCCGCGCC
>DATKWP010000116.1:0-3976 GCA_035529535.1 Anaerolineae bacterium
CATGCGCCGGGATGTCTTCGAACAACTCTTCGACGGACCGGACGCCGATGGCAGCCAGCATCGTCTTCCGATCCTCGTCGGAATGCGGGACATAAGGCATTACGACTCCTCTGCCACGAATGCTTCGTAGGCAGCCCCATCCATCAAATCGTCGAACTCGGCAGGATCGGAGGGGCGTAGGCGGACCATCCAGCCCTTGCCATAGGGATCCTGGTTGACCAATTCCGGCGTGTCCTCCAGGGCCTCGTTGACGGCGCTGATCTCCCCGCCCACCGGTATGTAAAGATCGGAGGCGGCCTTGACCGACTCGACGACGCCAAAAGTGTCCTCTTTGTCGAAGGTATCTCCCACCTCCGGCAGCTCCACGTAGACCACGTCCGAAAGGGATTCCTGGGCATGGTCCGTGATGCCGCACACAATCTCGTTTCCATCCTGCCTGGCCCACTCGTGAGACCTGGCATATCGCGCCACTGGATCCAGTTTCATCGCTACCCCCTTCTATCGTGAATATGATGGTGACTCATATTATACTCAATGGAATGCACCAATGCAAGTCGAGTTGAACCCCGTTGTGCGGCCAATTGTTATACGCCGTTCACGCAACTGTAATGCGCCACTGCTTGCATTTGCGGCACCTGTGGGTATAATGAGTGGAAGACTAGATCAAGGAGTACTAGAGATTGATGTTGCGAGGATTGTTTGCGAAAGTCACGGGCAGTGCTGAACAGCGCGAGATTGCCCGGCTGCAGAAAGTCGTCGAACAGACCAATGCACTCGAACCGGAGTTTCAGGCGCTGGACAGCGCCCAACTGCGGGCCAAGACCAACGAGTTGCGCCAGCGCCTGGCCGCTGGCGAGACACTCGACGACCTGCTGGTGGAAGCGTTTGCGGCTGTGCGCGAAGCAGCCAGGCGCACCACAAGTATGCGCCCTTACGACGTGCAACTGATCGGTGGCATCATCCTCCACCAGGGCAAGATCACCGAGATGAAAACCGGCGAGGGAAAGACGCTCGCCGCTACGCTGCCGCTGTACCTCAACGCACTGGAAGGGAAAGGGGCTCACCTGGTCACGCCCAACGACTATCTCTCCAAAGTAGGCGTGCAGTGGATGGGCCCGCTCTATCACGCCTTGGGCCTATCGGTGGGTGTGATCCAGTCGGCAGCCGCCGATCCGAACCGAGGGTCCTTCGTGTTCGACCCTGACTACCCTTCGGCCGACGACCGTTTTTTGAACCTGCGCCCCGTCTCGCGGCGCGAGGCGTACCTGGCAGACGTCACGTACGGCACCAACAACGAGTTCGGCTTCGATTACCTGCGCGACAACATGGCGCGCGACCTGAGCGAACGGGTGCAGCGGGAGCTTTACTACGCCATCGTTGACGAGGTAGACAACATCCTGATTGACGAGGCGCGCACCCCCCTCATCATCTCCGGCCCGGCCGAGGAATCTTCGGAACTGTATCGCCGCTTCGCCCAGATCGTCCCCCGCCTGCGACCGAGCAGCCCTGAGAGCATTGAACGTGAGGAGCCGGACGGTGACTATGCGCTGGAGGAAAGGACGCAGATCGTCACGCTGACGGAACAAGGGGCCGAGCACGTCGAGAGGACGCTCCCGGAAATCGGACCGGAGGAGAGCATCTACGACCCCAAGCACGCGCACATGCTGCCCTACCTCGATAACGCGCTGCGGGCCTACGTCGTCTACGAGCGCGACAAGGACTATATCGTAAAGGACGGCGAGGTCATCATCGTAGACGAGTTCACCGGCCGGCTCATGTATGGCCGGCGCTTCTCCGAAGGATTGCACCAGGCCATCGAAGCCAAGGAAGGGGTGGAGGTGCGGCGTGAGAGCCTGACTTATGCCACCATCACCTTCCAGAACTATTTCCGCATGTATAAGAAATTGGCCGGCATGACCGGTACGGCCAAGACGGAGGAGGAGGAGTTCCAGAGAATCTACGACCGGGACGTAGTGGTGCTCCCTACCAACGTCGAGTACCGTGCGCTCTACGGAGATCTGACCGCCTGCGAGCGACAGATGGACGAGATCGAGGAGGTCACGTTCGCCGGCGTACTGGACGGACAGGGCGACGTCAAGGTGACCACCTACGAATTCCCCGACGGGAACGGCCGGCGTTACTTTAGGCGGCTCGACTTGCCGGACATGATTTACGCATCCGAACCTGCCAAGTTCGGGGCCGTGGTAGCCGAGATCGAGGCGCTGCACAAGGCCGGCCGGCCGGTGTTGGTGGGGACCATTGCAATCGAGACATCGGAACGGCTTTCGCGCATGCTGAAACGGCACGGCATACCCCACCAGGTACTCAACGCCAAGCAGCACGAGCATGAAGCCGTAATCATCGCCCAGGCCGGCCGTTCTGGCACGGTGACCCTCGCCACGAACATGGCGGGCCGAGGCGTGGACATCAGATTGGGCGGTGACCCAGAGGGGGTCGCCCGCGAGCGGTTGCGCCGGGAGGGCTTCGACCTGACCCAGATCCACCAGATCCACTGGAACCATGCGCTGGACTTGCTGCGACAGGGGCAGGCCGTGGCCGACGTCTATCCCGAGCGATGGGCAGAGGTGTTGGCCCAGGCCGTGGCCGATTGTACTGCCGATCACGAGCGTGTGGTGTCCCTGGGTGGGCTGCACATTTTGGGTACCGAGCGGCACGAGGCGCGCCGCATTGACAACCAGTTGCGCGGGCGTGCTGGCCGCCAGGGAGATCCTGGCTCCTCCAGGTTCTACATCTCCCTCGAGGACGAGTTGATGCGCCGTTTCGGCAGCGAGCGAGTGCAGGACCTGATGGGCCGGCTGGGCGTGGATGAGGACATGCCCATCCAGCACTCCTGGCTCGACAAATCCATCGAGTCGGCACAGATGCGGGTGGAAGGGTATAACTTTGACATCCGTAAACACGTGCTAGAGTACGACGACGTGGTCAACAAACAACGTGAGGTGGTCTACGCCCAGCGACGGCAGGTGTTGGAAGCCCCCGACCTGCGGGAGCAGGTGCTGCGCATGGTGCAGGGCGAGATCAGTGGAGTCGTAGCCGCCCACACTCCCGGCCCCGATCCGGACGACTGGAACCTGCGCGGCCTCTACCACGACCTGCGCACGTTTTTCCCGTTGCCACTCAACTTCAACTACTCTCAGTGGGCGAAACTCTCACCCGACGAGATCGAAGCGCAGTTGTCTGACATGGCCGGGCGCGCCTACGATGACATCAGCCGCCGCATCGGACACGAAATATACCGCCAGGCGACACAGGAAGACGTGACGCTGGAAGGCCTGGCCGAGAGCAGCGATCCGGCACGGCGGCTAGTCTATCAGCGGCTGGTTGAGCGGCTAGAGGGGAAGAAGCCTGACCAACTCACCGATGTACTCATCGGCGACGTGGCCGCCCAACCGCTGCGCCGGCTTGCCGATGAGGTCAAGCCTCAAGTCGAGGCAGCGTTCGTAGACACCTACCACCTGTTCCGTGACCGGCAGAACCTGCTACGAGCGGTAGATAGCCTGTGGGTGCGACACCTCACCGACCTGGAGGCCCTGCGTGAGGGCATTGGGCTGCGAGCCTACGGGCAGCAGAATCCATTGGTGGCTTACCGCAAGGAAGCGCACGAGATGTACGAAGCCTTGCTGGCCCAAATCCAGACGGCAGTCGCGCGCTCTGCCTACCTGGTGCCTCAGGCGCTGTTCGCACCGCCGCGACAACAACGCTTGCAGGCGGTCCGTCCTGGTGTGCCAGGAGAAAGACCCCAGGCGCGGCCAGCGCGGAAGGAAGCCGGACAAGCGTTGGGACGTAACGACCCTTGTTGGTGTGGCAGCAGCAAAAAGTACAAGCATTGTCACATGCGCCAGGACGCCGAAGCACAACAGGGCCAACTCGCCGCCACCCGGCCGCCTCAAGTACCCGGGCGAAAGCGACGACGGCGATAGCAGGGCTTGTGGCGACGGGGCCGAGGCCGATGGGG
>DATKWP010000117.1:0-4030 GCA_035529535.1 Anaerolineae bacterium
TCACACACGTGGGGAGCGTGGGTGTATTGGGCTAACAAGTAGCCCGCCATGGCCAGGGGGGTGGCGAGCCCTTGCGCGAGGACGTCGCCGTCGCTCACCTGGCGGGCGATACACACGGATATCAGTTCGTCAATGGTGTAATTGGTTGCCACGCGGGCCATTTCACGCGAGCCTGCACTTTCCAGCGTCGCTCAGTCCCAATTGTAGCATTAGAAGGATGGGAGGTCAAATGCCAACACCTTCCACCTTCCCGATAGTTCTGAACTTTCGGGAAGGTGAGGGGGAGAGATGTCACGGCGCAAGCGCGATTAACGCCACTTGACGACCGGGCGACATTGGGGTATCCTACCGCAGGCCGCGAGGTCAAATCGAGGACGGGGAGGTAGTTGCGGATGGCGACCATCCGGGTGTATCAGATTTTGCATAAAGAGACGCTCAGCGACGTCACTAAACTGATGGTCGTCGCTGCGCCGGCGGTGGCGCGCAAGGCGCGGGCGGGCCAGTTCGTCATTGTGCGCATTGACGAGCGTGGAGAGCGCATCCCGCTTACCGTTGCCGACTACGACCGGGAAGCGGGCACGATCACCATCATCTTCCAGGAGGTCGGCAAGACGACCAAGCAGTTGGGGACGCTGGAGCCAGGTGACGAGTTGGCTACCTTCGTCGGGCCGTTGGGTCACCCGACGGAGATCCAGAATTACGGCACCGTCGTGTGTGTGGGGGGGGGCGTCGGCATCGCGCCGCTGTACCCGATCGCCCGGGCGCTCAAAGAGGCCGGCAACACGGTGCTCTCGATCATTGGCGCTCGCAACAAGGCGCTGCTGTTCTGGGAAGACAAGATGCGTGCCGTCAGCGACGAACTGATCGTCTGTACCGACGACGGTTCAAAAGGGCGCAAGGCGTTGGTCACCGAGCCGCTCAAGGAGTTGCTGGAACAGCGCCGTGGGGAGATCGCCCGCGTGTGGGTCATTGGCCCGGCTATCATGATGAAGTTCGCCTCCTTGACGACGAAACCGTTCCAGGTGCCGACCATCGTCAGCCTGAACACGATCATGGTGGACGGCACCGGCATGTGCGGCGGCTGCCGGGTGTTGCTGGAGGAAGGTGCCCAATTCGTGTGTGTGGATGGCCCCGAGTTCGACGGCCATCAGGTGGACTGGGACAACCTGCTGGCCCGCCAGCAGTTCTACCGGGCGGAGGAGCAACAGGCCACGCAGGAGTGGGAGCATCACTGCCGTTTGGAAGGTGTGGCGGTAGAGGGGGGTGCCTGAGTGTCTGAACAACCGCAACGTAAGCGTCTAGAGATCCTCCGGCAGGACATGCCGGTCCAGGACGCGGCGGTCCGCAGGGGCAATTTCGACGAGGTCGCGCTGGGCTTTACGGAGGAACTGGCCCGCCGGGAGGCGGAGCGGTGTTTGCAGTGCGCCCGGCCCCACTGTGTCGAAGGGTGTCCGGTAGGAGTCCTCATTCCCGAGTTCATCCTTGCACTGCGGGCCGGGGACATGATTGGGGCCGTGCAGGCCATGAAGGTGAAGAACGGGCTCCCGGGCATCTGTGGCCGGGTCTGCCCCCAGGAGGTCCAGTGTGAGATCCGCTGTGTCCTGGCCAGGAAGGGAGAATCGGTGGCCATCGGACGGCTGGAGCGCTTCGTGGGGGACTATGAACTGGCCCAGCGGACCTGCCCCCTGGAGCGGCTCCCGCAGACCGGCAAGCGGGTCGCTATCGTCGGCTCAGGTCCGGCCGGGTTGACCTGTGCGGTGGACGTCGCCCGGGAGGGACACGCGGTGACCATCTTCGAATCGCTGCACAGCCCGGGCGGCGTGTTGATCTATGGTATCCCCGAGTTCCGCCTGCCCAAGAGCGTGGTCCACGGCGAGATTGACTACGCAGCCGAATGCCTGGGCATCGAAATCCGCCCCGACCACGTCATCGGCCGTATCTTTACGCTACACGAACTGTTGGACGAGTACGACGCGGCCTTCCTGGGGACCGGTGCAGGGCTGCCTTCCTTCATGCGCATCCCTGGCATCAACTACAACGGCGTCATGTCGGCCAACGAATTCCTCACCCGGGTGAACCTGATGAAGGGCTATCGCTTCCCGGAGTACGACACGCCGGTCAAGGTGGGCAAGGGGGTGGCCGTGATCGGGGCGGGGAACGTGGCGATGGACGCTGCCCGGTGCAGCCTGCGCCTGCAACAGTTGCACGCCCAGCAGAATGGTGGGCAGCCCGGCGAAGTGCACATCGTCTACCGGCGTTCCCGGACCGAGGTGCCGGCTCGCGAGGAGGAATTCCACCACGCCGAAGAAGAGGGCATCATCTTCGACTTCCTGACCAACCCGGTGGAAATCCTGGGGGGTGCGAAAGGGAACGTGCGCGCGATGTGCTGCATCCGCATGCGGCTGGGGGCACCGGACGCATCCGGCCGGCGCTCGCCGATCCCGATCGAGGGCTCCGAATTCGAGATGGCGGTGGATACGGTCATCTTTGCGCTCGGAACCAGCCCCAACCCACTGGTCTTCGTGGACGCCGAGGGCCTGGAGCGCTCGAAGCACGGGACGGTCGTGGCGGACGAGGCGACCGGGCGGACGACGATGCCACGGGTGTGGGCCGGCGGGGACGTGGTCACGGGCGCGGCGACCGTCGTCAGCGCCATGGGGGCCGGCAAGGCCGCCGCCGCCGACATCAACCGGTTTCTGCGGGGAGAGATCAACCCGTGGGGGGCGTGAAACGTGAAGCGTGGTGCGTGAAACGTGAAACGTGATGCGTGAAACGTGATGCGTGGTGCGTGTTCCGTGTTTCGTAGCGCCGCTCTCACAGAGAGCGGCGCTGATTTTGTGTGCTGGCGTGCGCGCTGGCAGGAGGGTGAAAGACCGGTGGTCAGTTTCGTGTCTTTCGCGAGGTTTCGTGCCTCTCGTGGTCCAGATTGACGTCATGGCGCTGGCGTGGAGGCGGGGCTGGGGGTGGATGTGCTGGGGGGGGTAGGGGTAGCGGACGCCAGCCAGGTGAAGGTACGCGCCTGGCTGGGGGCACCCGCTTCCTCGTAGGTCACCTCTCCGGCCGCGTCGCGCACCTCCCGCACCACCTGGACCTGCCAGCGGAATTCTCGCGCGGTCTTAGCGCCCTCGCTGCCCGCGGCCGGTAGCAGCTCCTGGGGCACCCGCCAGGCCGTGGCTCGGGTGTGGGCGATGGTTGCCGGTACGCCGCCGGGCAGTTGCGGATGGCGTACATCCGGGAGCAGGGTCAGTTCGTACCATTCGTCGCCGCGCAAAACGCTCACCGCCGCCCACTGCAAGACGGGCGCTCCCGGGCCCACGGTGGCCGCCCCGTCGGGTGGACTGAGGAGGGGGGGGGGCGGGTAGGGCGGCAGAGGCGTGGGTGTGGCGTTGGGGTCCACGGTTGGCGTGGGGCTGGGTAACGGCGTCCCCAGCGGGATGACCAACGACTCGTTGACGCGGATGGTGTCGTCGTCGAGAGGCAGGTCGTTGGCGGTGCGGATGAGTGTCAGCGAGACCCCGTATTTCCCGGCGATGGAGAGGAGCGTTTCACCTGGCATGACGACGTGCATGACCGTTTCGGGTGGCGTTGGCGTGGGCACGCCTGGCACTGGCGTGCTGGTGGGGCCAGGGGTGGGCGTGGGGACCGGAATGAGCAAGAGTTGCCCCACCTGGATCAGTTCCGTATCCACGTCTGGATTCAAGGCCTGGATTTCCTCGACCGTCGTATCGTACGCCACGGCGATGGCCAGGAGGGTTTCCCCTTCCTGCACCTGGTGGACGAGCGGTGGAATAGACGTGGGAGTCGAAGTGGGCATAGGCGTCTGCGTCGGTGTCGCGGTCGGTGTGGCGGTGGCTGTGCGGGTGGGGGAGGCCGTGGGCGTCGTCTGTTCGGGTTCAGCAGTCAGCATAGTGTAGAGCCCGAAGCCGCCGGCTGCCAGGATGGCCAATGCCAGCGCCACGACGATCAGTGGCCTGGCCCAGCCAGGCAACCCCCGGCGCACAGGCTCCGCTGCGACGGCTTCCTGAGTGAG
>DATKWP010000118.1:0-34336 GCA_035529535.1 Anaerolineae bacterium
TGCCGTGGCAGGATTTCGAGGCCCGCTACGGGAGCGACCTGGAAGAGTCGCCGTACTGGGAGTGGCACGCGCCGGAGACGACGATGGGCCGCCTGCGGGGGCGGGGCTTGCTGGCCGAGACGACCGTGGATGGGGAGTTGCGGGTGGTGGTGCCGGTGGAATTGCGGGAGATCGGAGATTAGAGATTGGAGGTTGGAGGTTGGTTGCTCCCTCCGAGTCCTCCCAAACCTGGTCCCTAATCCCTCCTTTCTACTTCCGACTATATACCTTATGTTAACTTATACCCCTGGGCAACAGTAACTTGACATAACTGGTTGTCTCGGCGGACTTGTCTTTTCCGGCCCGTTCCCTCACTTGCCCGCCGCTTGCTTTGTGTTAGAATACGCCAAACGGATGAGGGTTTGCGTTCAGAGATTGTCTACCGAGGCTTCAACTAACCGGGGCCACGCGCGACACACGAGTGATGCGATATTCATTATGTCAAGTTCTACCCGGCGCACGATTTCGCTCGCGGCGGCCCTCGTGGCCTGTCTGTGCCTGGCCTACGTGGCCGGCTTCGGCGCTTTTCGGGTCTGGCACGCACTGCAACCCTCTGGGCAGCCCGAGGTTCTGGGCGTCTTCTGGGAGGCCTGGGATCTGCTGGAGCGGCATTTCTACGGTGAACTCCCATCGCCGCAGGCGCGCACCTACGGAGCCATCCACGCAGCGCTGGCCCTGTTGAACGACCCATACACTGTCTTCGTCGAGCCCCAACCCCGCGAACTGGAGCGGGACCGGTTGCGCGGAACGTTCGGTGGCATCGGCGCCACGCTGTGGCGCAACGCCGAGGGCCGCGTGGTGCTCTTCCCCCTCCCTGATTCCCCCGCCGCGCGGGCGGGTGTCCAGGAAGGGGACCTCCTGGCGGCGGTGGATGGCCTGGCCATCGCCGAGACGGCGACGATGGACGACGTCCGGGCGTGGCTCCAGGGCGAGGCCGGCACCCCCGTCACGCTCACCCTCTCTCGCCCCCCCACCCCGCCGTTAGACCTCGTCGTCACGCGGGAGGAGATCCAGGTGCCATCTGTCACCTGGCGGGTGCTGGACGTGGCCGCTGACGTGGGCTACGTGCGCGTCGAGTCCTTCACCGAAAGGACGGGCGACGAAGTGGTGGCCGCCCTGCAAGTGTTGCAGGGGGCCAACGTGTCCGGCCTGGTCCTGGACCTGCGGGACAACTCCGGCGGGCTGGTGGACCCGGCGGTGTCCACCGCCAGCCAGTTCCTGCGCGAAGGGGTCGTGCTGGTCCAGTTGAGCCGGGATGGCCAGGAACGGTCCTTCCCGGTGCAGGCGGGAGGCGTTGCCACCGGCGTGCCGTTGGCCGTGCTGGTCAACGGCGGGACCGCCAGCGCTGCCGAGATCGTGGCCGGTGCCTTGCAGGATTATGGCCGCGCCCCGCTGGTCGGGGAACGTACCTTCGGCAAGGGGGCGGTACAGTTGATCTACGACCTCTCCGACGGCTCTTCGCTGCACGTCACCTCGGCGACCTGGCTGACGCCCAACCGGCGCCCGATCAACGGGCAGGGCCTGGCGCCCGACGTCGCCGTGCCGCGTGGCGAGGGGCCCCAGGACGTGCAACTGGAGCGGGCGGTGGAGTATTTGCGGGGGCATGGCGAATAGAGATTGGAGATTGGAGATTGGAGATTGGAGATTGGGGATGAGTGGTAGCCTGCGTAGTGTAGTGAAGGTTGTGCTGGCGTGCACCGTGCTGCTGGCGCTCACGGTGATTGTTTTTGCGGCCGGCTTCGGCTCGGCCTACCTGCTGACCGGCGGTGGCGTGCTGCCGGCGTGGCGGACGGCCGCAGCGCCCACGGCGCTGCCGGCGACGCCGGCGGCAGCCCCGACGGCGGCTCCACCGTCGCCGGCAGCGGGAGAGGCGGAGCAAGAGGCCACTCCCACGCCCACGCTGGTGCCGCTCCCCACTCCCGCGAATGAGGACGAAAAAGCCTTCGCCCTCTTCTGGGAGGTGTGGGACCTGGTGCAGCGCAATTTCTACGGCGCGCTGCCTGGTATGCAACAGGTCACCTATGCGGCCATCCACGGCATGCTGAGCACGCTGGGGGATGATTATACGGCCTTCCTGGAGCCCGAGGTGGCAACCGTCATTCAAGAGGATGCGACCGGCGAATTCGAGGGCATCGGCGCGTTCGTGGACGTGGACGAAGAGGGCAAAATCGTGCTCGTGGGCATCTTTGAGGGAGGGCCGGCGGAGCAGGCGGGCTTGCTCAAGGGAGACCGCGTGCTGGAAGTGGACGGCGTCTCCGTCGTCGGGCGCACCCTCTACGAGGCGATCGGCCTGATTCGCGGCCCGGCTGGCAGCGCGGTGACGCTGCTGGTCGAGCGTGCGGAGACGGCGGCGCCGTTCGAGGTCACGGTGACCCGCGCCCGCCTCGAGATCGCCATCACCGAGTTCGAGATGCGGAGCGACGGCATCGGCTACATCCGGCTGTACGAATTCAGCGCTCCGGCCAGCGAGCGCATGCAGGCCGGGTTGCGGGAACTCCTCTCGCAGGAGCCGCGCGCCATCATCTTCGACCTGCGTGGGAATCCGGGGGGCTGGCTGGACCAGGCGGTGGAGGTGACTGACCTCTTTCTGGACGACGGCGTGATCCTCTACGAGCGTTGGAGCGACGGCAAAGAGCAGATGTTCGAGGCGCGCCCGGGGGACGTCGCGGAAGAGATCCCGCTGGTGGTGCTGGTGGACGGCGGGAGCGCGAGCGCGTCGGAGATCGTGGCCGGCGCGTTGCAGGACCAGGAACGGGCCACGTTGATCGGGGAACACACGTTCGGCAAGGGCTCCGTGCAGCGCCCCTTCACGCTCAGCGACGGCTCCGAATTGCGGGTCACGGCGGCCTTGTGGTTCACGCCGGACGACCGGGCCATCCACGGCCAGGGGCTGCTGCCAGACGTCGAAGTGCTGTGGCCCGAGGAGGGGGTGGAGCCGGACGCCGACCCCCAACTGGAACGGGCCGTCGAGTACATCCTGACGGGTAAGTGATGAAGATGACAGGGATCAAGGTCATTGCCACCAACCGCAAGGCCGGCCGCGACTATAGCATCGAAGACCGCCACGAGGCGGGCCTGGCGCTGGTGGGGACGGAGATCAAATCCGTCCGCGCTGGCATGGTGAATCTGACCGACGGATACGTACAGGTGCGCGATAGGGAATTGTGGCTGCTCAACGTCCACATCGCGCCGTACGATCCGGCGGGGAGGCACGGCCACGAGCCGCGCCGGCCGCGCAAACTCCTGCTGCACCGCCAGGAGATTGCCCGGCTGACCTCGCGTGTCCAGGAGCGTGGGTACACCATCGTGCCGGTCCGGCTGTATCTGAAGGGAGGTCGGGCCAAGGTGGAGATTGCGCTGGCGCGCGGCAAACGCCAGTACGACAAGCGCGAGGCGATCGCCCGGCGGGACGCACAACGGGAGATTGACCGGGAGTGGAAGGACCGGGGCAGGCGGTGATGCAAGCCTCGCCGGCGTGCCAGCCCACGCTCTCTGCGGAGAGCCGCCCCACCCCGTCGGCCCTGAACCTCTTCTCCATCGGGCAGATCAACAAACTGCCCCCCGAGCAAATGCAACAGGTATACCGCTGCCTGGTGCCCCTCGAAATCCTGCCACTGTTCCAGATTGATCCCCAGACGCTGGCCGATCACGAGGGCCGGCCGTTGTTCGAATGCCGGGCGGGGCGCTCGTCGGTCGAACTCTTCCTGAGGCACGCCTGGGATGCCCAGGACCCGGTGTTGTACGTGCAATTGGCGGATACGACCTCAAATCAGATTGAGGTCGTGCTGTTCACCGTCAACGATCCGTACTCCGAGCGTTTCGATACCGATCGCATGCCCGATGGCACGCCCACGTATTTCGGCACGCTGGCGCGGAACGTCGAGGAGGAGGTGCGGGCCATGGAGGCCGGGCTGGCGCCCGGGCAGGTGCGCCGGGGCCTGGGAGCGACGCGCCGGCTGGTGCCGGTGCTGGAGCAGTTCGTCGCCGGCCTGCACCACGATGCGTTCTACATGCAACCCCTGGCTTACCACAACGCGATCCTGTTCGAGCGGCTGGGCTTTTCCTACGCGCTGGGGCTGGGCCGCATGGAGTGGATCCACCAGCAGTTTGTCCTGGGGGGGCTGCTGCACCAGCGGCTGGATGGGTCTACCCCATTCCGGCGCCCCGGGGCGGAACAGAGCGTGCGGGGCCGCTCGTGGGCGATCCACGATGGCATCCTGGGCGAGCCGTACCGCGGCGTGAAGATGTACAAGCGTGCGAGCATTCACGCAGGGGTGGTCACCTTCCCCAGCGCGGCGTGGTAAGAGTAGGGCTCAGGTGCCAGTGATCAGGTGTCAGGTGGAGGGTGCAGCAGAGCGCGGCCGGTTCTTCGCATAGCCTATTATGTCGTCTGAGAACTGAAAGACTGGTTGATTTGAATTGGACTGACTGCCATAATGACTATGCGAAGAGGTTGGGGGCGACAGGGAAAGACAAGGAGCAAGGAGAGACATGGGGCAACTGCCCAAATTGCGGCCCGTGGAAGCCCACCCGCTGCTCCACGAGGGCCGGCCTTCTATTCTGTTGCGTGACCCATTGCGGCTCTCCGCAGAGAGCATCGTCATCCCTCAGCAGTGGGCGCCGCTGCTGGCCCTGTGCGACGGCACGCGGGACGCCAGGGGACTGAGCGCTTCCTTGGCCGTCCGCTTCGGAGTGCAGGTACCCCCCGACCTGCTGAGCCGGCTGCTGGCTGCGCTCGACCAGGCGTTGCTGCTGGACAACGAGCGCTCCGCACAGGCGCAGGCCCAGGCCCTGACCGCGTACCGCCAGGCCCCCTGCCGCTCGCCCGCCATGGCCGGGCAGTCGTATCCGGCCGACGCAAGAGCGCTGCGTGCCCTGCTGGACGGCTACCTGGCCGCCGCGGGCGAGGCAGGTCCCGCCGCCACCGGCTGCGGCCTGGTCAGTCCCCACATTGACTACGCGCGCGGCGGCCCGCTCTACGCCCGGGTCTGGCAGCGGGCCGCCGGGGTGGCCCGGGCGTCCGATTTGGTCGTGTTGTTGGGTACGGACCACTACGGGGCAGACGGCCGGCTGACGTTGACGCGCCAACACTATAGCACGCCGCTGGGCGTGCTGCCGACGGCGCAGGAGGTCGTGGACGCGCTGGCCCAGGCGCTGGGTGAGGAGGAATCCTTCGCCGGCGAACTCCACCACCGCAGCGAACACTCCATCGAACTGTCGGCGGTCTGGCTACAGCACGTGCGCCAGGGCCAGCCGTGCCCGGTGGTGCCGATCCTGTGCGGCTCGTTCGATCACTTTGTGCGCGGCGAGGCGGAGCCGGGCCAGGACCCGGCCATGCGCGCGCTGGCGGACACGCTGCGGCGGACGACGGCCGGGCGGCAGGTGCTCGTGGTGGCCTCGGCCGATCTCTCCCACGTCGGGCCGGCCTTCGGCGGCGCGCCGCTGAACTTGGTGGGGCGCGCCCGCGTGAAAGCCGCCGACGAGGAACTGATCGCGCGCATCTGCGCGGGCGACGCGGAAGGGTTTTTTGCCGCCGTGCGGCGCGCTGGCGACCGGTACAGCGTGTGCGGTCTGCCCCCCATCTACGCAGCGTTGCGCATCCTGGGCCCCGTGCAAGGGGAGGCACTAGCCTACGACCGTTGCCCCGCCGACGAGAACGGCACCTCCACCGTGTCCGTATGCGGCATAATCCTCAAACGTGAAACGTGAAACGTCACACGCCAAGCGTCAAACTTCCAGCCTCCAACCTCCAACCAAGCAAAAGGCCACCGGCGTGCGAGCGGGCAACCCACCGGTAGCCCTGTGCCCTGGCTTCAGTCTGTGGAGAACCTACGCGCCAGCCGCCATGTGTTGCTCGACGTAGTCCACGACCTGGCCGACCGTCGTGATCTTCTGGGCATCCTCGTCGGGGATCGTCTCGCTGAACTGTTCCTCGAACTCCATGATCAGTTCGACCAGATCGAGCGAATCCGCGCCCAGATCTTCCCGGAAGCGCGCCTCCGGCGTGACCTTGTCCGGGTCCACTCCCAGCAGGTCCACGATGATCTTCTTGACTTTGTCGAACGTATCCGCCATTTGCCTTACCTCCTTTGGTTTCCCGGCTGATGATGCCATATTGTACCCTCAGAATAGGGTTTGTCAAACCCACCGTTTGACAAGCGCCGCTAGTCCCAGTATCATGAACCTGTCATGAAGAACACTCACCCGCTCAGCAAGTTACGATCTCGCAGGTAAAGTCACGCATTCCGCATTCCGCATTCGGCATTCCGCATTCCGCATTACAGAGGGAGTGGCCATGCACAAACAGCGCAAGTCCGACCACATCCGCATCAACCTGCAAGAGGACGTTGACTTCAAGTACGTCTCCACGGGCTTTGAGCACTACCGGTTCATCCACTGTGCGCTGCCTGACCTCAATCTCGAGGACGTGGACACCTCGACCATGCTGCTGGGCAAGCGGTTGGCGGCCCCGCTGCTGATCTCCTCAATGACGGGTGGTACGCCGGAGGCCAGCGCGCTCAATCAGCATCTGGCGGAAGCGGCCCAGGCCGCCGGGATCGGCATGGGGCTGGGCTCGCAGCGCGCCGCCATCGAAGACCCGGCCCTGGCCGAGACCTACCGCGTGCGCCAGGTGGCCCCCGACGTCCTGTTGATGGCCAACCTGGGCGCAGTGCAGTTAAACTATGGCTACGGCCCCGACGAATGCCGCCGGGCCGTCGAAATGGTGGAGGCCGATGCGCTGATCCTGCACCTCAACCCGCTGCACGAGGCGCTCCAACCCCGAGGGGAGACCCGCTTCGCGGGCCTGTTGCCCAGGATCGAAGCCGTCTGCCGGGCCCTGGAGGTACCCGTCGTGGTCAAGGAGGTCGGCTGGGGGTTCTCGGAACAGGTGGCCCGCGACCTGGCGGGGGCCGGGGTGGCGGCGCTGGACGTGGCCGGGGCGGGCGGCAGTTCGTGGAGCCAGGTGGAGATGCACCGCGCTACCGGCGAGCGGGGGCGCCAGGTGGCGGCGGCCTTTGCCGACTGGGGCATTCCCACCGCCGAAAGCCTGCTGATGGCCCGGCGTGGGGCGCCCGGGCTGCCCCTGATCGCCAGCGGAGGCATACGCGACGGCATCCAGATCGCCAAGGCGCTCGCGCTCGGCGCGACGGCCTGCGGCGTGGCCGGCCCGTTCCTGCGCGCCGCCGCCGAGTCCGCCGCCGCCGTGGCCGAAGTCATCGCTACGCTGGTGACCCAATTGCGGGTGGCGATGTTCGCGGCGGGGGCGGGGAATATTCAGGAACTCCAGCATACGCCTCTCTTCACATAGCACGTTTCACGTTTCACGTTTCACGTTTCACGCAATACGCGGAAGGAGGGGAGTTGGTGACCGGGCGGGCTTCATCCCTCAGTACGTTCTTTCACTACTTGACAGCACTCGAAGCAGAGATGCGGACGGTCGTGCGGACGGCCGATCCACGCCAGGCCGGGCTGTTCGGCATGTTGCATTATCACCTGGGCTGGGCCGACGCCGCGATGCGTCCCGGCCAGACCCAGGCCGGCAAGCGGATGCGGCCCATGCTGTGCCTGCTGGCCTGCGAGGCCTGCGGTGGCCAATGGGAGCAGGCGGTTCCCGCGGCGGCCGCCCTCGAACTGATGCACAACTTTACCCTCATCCACGACGACATCGAGGATGGGGACGAGACGCGCCGTGGCCGCCCCACCGTGTGGGCCTTGTGGGGGCAGGCGCAGGCGATCAACGCCGGGGATGCGCTGTTCGCGCTGGTCCAACTGGCGCTGGTGCGGCTGGAAGAGCGGGGAGTTCCCGCCACGACCGTCGTGGCGGCCATTGGGCTGCTCAACCGCACCTGCGTGGCGCTCACCGGCGGCCAATACCTCGACATCGGCTTCGAGAGCCGTGAGCAGGTCTCGATGCCGGAGTACATGGCGATGATCGAGGGCAAAACGGCCGCCCTGGCCGCCAGTGCCAGCGAGATGGGGGCGCTGCTGGCCGCAGCGCAGCCAGCGCGCCGCGAGCACCTGCGGGCGTTCGGCCACCACCTGGGGCTGGCCTTTCAAATGCACGACGACGTCCTGGGCATCTGGGGCGACTCGGCGCTCACCGGCAAGCCGGTGGGGGCCGACATCGCCAGGCGCAAGAAATCGCTGCCCCTCCTCCACGGCCTCGAACGAAGCGCAGAACTGCGCGCGCTCCTGGCGCAGGAAACGCTCTCGGCGGACGACGTGCGCCGCGCGACGCGGCTGCTGGAGGAGGTGGACAGCCGCGCATACGCCGAGCAACTGGAGCGGGAATATCACGCCCAGGCGCTGGACGCGCTGGCGAAAACGGGCCTGGAAGGCCCGGCCGTCCAGGCCCTCCAGGAACTGGCGCAAGTGCTCCTCCGCCGCGCCCAGTAGTGCGCACGTGACCTACGCCTATCCACGATCTTCGTAGGTCACGCTTGCAGCGTGACGAAACCCGCCCACACACGCGACGGCCGTCACGTTACAAACGTGACCTACGCCTTCCACGATCTTCGTAGGTCACGCTTGCAGCGTGACGAAACCCGCCCACACGCGAGGGCCGTCACGTTACAAACGTGACCTACACCTACGCTCCGCGCATCGGGCAGGATAGCAGCCGCCGTAAGGCCACACCGTCGGCGGGGTCGGTCGGCTTCGCAGTCACCGTCCAGACTTCCCGGTGTACGACCTCCTCGTCCGGGTAAAAGGTCGCCAGCGGCCCCAGTGTCTCCAGCTCGATCAGCCGCCGGGACGTGTAGACCTGGAGCGGGCAGTCCTCGTCCGGGTAGCGCACACCGGGCATCCAGTGGTATGACTTGAGGAACGTGGCATCCTCCCGGCACAGGGCGACCCACCCTTCCGGGCAACTGGTGCCCACCTTGCCCTCCTCGCCGGTTGGGGCGACCCGGAACAGGTCCGGCCCGGGCTGCCACTGCTGGCTCGTCACGTCCGAGCCATGGCCGATCCAGCGACTCCAGTAGATGATCTTCTTGAGGTCCCAGGCCCCACCCCGCCCCCACGGGAAGACGACGACCCCCTTGGGCTCGACACAGGTAAGTGCCCACGGGGCTCCCGTATAGAGCATGTCGCCGGTGTACCGCGCGCCGTGCTCCACCACGAAGCGGCCATCGCGCGCGGTGACGGTGAGCCGCTTTTGCAGTTTCGTCTGCGATGCGACGGGGGCGAGCACCGTCAGCCGGTCGGCAGCGACCTCCACCTCGCAGCGCGCATTGTCCGGCGCATACGTGTGCTCGGTCTCCGGCGCGATCCAGAAGCGGTGCCCGCCGTAGACGTACCAGGCCGCATCCTCCTGGCCCTGCCCGGCCGTCTCCTCGTCCACGAACAGCAGGTTCGGCCCGCCGCCGGCCGAGAGGGAGAGGATACGGGGACCGATCTCCGTCACGATTACCATCTCGGCCTCTCCCAGGCGCAGCCGGTAGGCCTCGCGCCAACCACGAAATTCGGTCCGTTCGATTTTCATTGCACCCATACGGCACCTCCCCAAAAACAGTCCGCTTCAGCCCTGGCTGAGCGCTCGGGCCCGTTGGAAGAACTCTGCGGTCAAGGCCGGGACCACCTCGTCGCGCTTGACCGCCGCGATGTACTGCGCCAGGCTATCGGCCGCCAGGCGCACGAGGGTACGCCCCTTCTCCTCGGTAGCGGCCCGGGCATCGCCCGCATAGTGCTCAGGATAATTGCTGTACCACCAGATGCCGGTGAAGGTAGGCGGCAAGTCCTTCATACGGTTCAACGGCAGGGCCGGCTGCTCCGGCACCCGCTCCATCTTGACCAGGTCAGGGTAGGTACCCAGGACCGCGCTGGTCTCCACCTCGCAGGCGTGCCCGCCGAAGGACGTGGCGCGCAGGGCCTCCCATTCCTTTTCCCCTTCGGGCGTGAGGAACTGCATCGGCATGTATAGATGGTAGGGTTTCTCTTCCCACAGGCTGCACTGGGCCAGGAAGGCCAGGAGATGCTCGTTGCCTCCGTGGCCGTTGTAGACCACGATCTTCTTGAACCCATTGCGCCCGATCTCGTCAAACACGCCCTGGAGCAGCTCTATCAGCAACCCCGGCGCGATGGTCACGGTGCCAGGGAAGCAACGCGCCTCATAGATCTGGCCAAAGTAGAACGGCGGGAAGACCACGGCGGGTTCCTTTTCCGCCGCCAGGCTTGCGATGGCGTGGCAGGTGAGGTAATCGGTGCCCAATGGCAGATGGTCGCTATGTCGTTCGACGACTCCCATGGCGATCACGCACACGCTGCTCTCACGCACCGCCCTGGCAAAATCTGGAGCAGTCAACTGTTCCCACTGCATCGGCTTTCCCTCCTTAAACTCTAGTCTGGTAGAGACCAGGTTTCTCCCAGTTTCCCAAGAACCCGGTTTCTTGAACACTACTTGGACGGCCGTCGTCCGGGCAACAGCCGGACGGCAGCCACGCCGGCGATCCCGAAGACGCCAGCGGCGAACAAGAAGGGGGCGCGCAGCCCCAGCCACACCGCCAGCGCGCTCCCCATCAGCGGCCCGACGGCGTTGGCCACCGACGCGAAGGTGGCATCCATGCCATAGATGATACCCTCCTGGCCCTCCGGCGCCAGCCGGGCCAGCCAGGCACTGACGGAGGCCAGTATCCCTCCCATAGCCAGCCCTGTCCCGGCCTGCCAAAGCAGCAAGGCGGCGGGACTCCCGGCGAAGGCCTGAGGCACGTAGCACACGACCGAGATGGCCGCACAGGCCAGCAGGATCCAGCGGTAGCCCACGCGGTCGCCGAGCCAGCCCAGGCCCAGCGCCCCCACGGCGCCGGCAGCGGCGCTGCCTCCACTGACCAGCCCGGTGATCGAGGCCACGCGGGCGTCCGCCGGAACGATGGACTGGATGAAGAGCGGCAGCACCGGGCTCAGCAGGTTCGACCCCAGTTTCATCACCAGGCGCACTCCCAGGATGCCCAGCACGGCCGAGCCCAGCGCCGGCGCCAGCCGGTTCCATAGGCGCGCGCGGGAGGTCGCCCCGCCCACCCCGGCCCCACCCTGTGGCTCCCTGGATGGTGCTACGGGATGGAATTCCTCCCGCACGAAGAACAGCACCCCCATCCCGGCCAGGAACAGCAGCGCCCCGGTGACCCAGAAGGCGGCCTGGTAGCCCAGCGTGTCGGCCACCAGCCCTCCCAGGAGGGGGCCGACCGAGGAGCCCACGTAAACCGCCATCTGTAAGAGGCCCAGCGCGTAGCCGGCGCGCTCGCGGGGGGTGTTGGTGGCGACGAGAGCGGTGGCCGCCGTGACCGTGCCGGTCAACGCACCTTGCAGCATGCGCAGGATGGCCAATTGCTGCACCGTGCGGGCCAGGCCCATCAGGCCGATCACGATGGCTCCACTGAACATGGCCCGCTCGACCATCACCTTGCGGCCACGGCGATCGCTGATCGCCCCCCAGATCGGGCCAAAGATCGCCATGGTCACGGCGTGAGCGGTGTAGATCAGGCCGGACCAGAGCTTGACCTCCCGTTCGTCCTGCACGCCCAACCGGGGCACGTAGAGCGGCAGCAGGGGCAGCACGACCGAGAACCCGACGATGGCCACCAGTTCGGCGAACCAGATCGCGATCAGGTTGCGCCGCCAAGAGGGGAGGGCGTTGGCGGAAAATGTGTGGTGAGACATGATGCGTGAAACGTGAAACGTGATGCGTGTTGCGTGGCTGGCACGGAATACGGAACACGGAACACGCACGACGCGATGTGCAGGGATGAGTGTGTAGGCTATTTGTGCCGCTGTTCGGCCTGGGCGATGATCTCTTTCAGGTTGGCTTCTACGTCTGCCGGGATGGGCATGGGCTGATGCTGTTCGAGGATGTCTATCACCTTCGCCCGCACCCGCTCGCCCATCGTTTTCTTGCCGCCGGCCTGCCAACTGCGGCGCTGCTGGCGGTCTATCAGGGTCGGGAGCCATAACTCTGTCCTAAAGTGCTTGCGCGTGTGTTCCTGGGTCAGGTAATGGCCCCCCGGCCCCACCCGCTCGATGACGTCCGCCGCCAGCGTCTCGGGCGTGACCACCACGCTATCCAGGATGCGCCTGGCCATGCCGATGACCTCGTCCGCCATGACGAGCATGTCGTAGGAGCCGACCAGGCCCCCCTCCAGGTAGCCCACGTCGTGGATCAGGTTGGCACCCGACAATGCGGCGATGACGACCGACAGGGTGGCCTCGATGGCTGCCTGCTGGTCGAGCACCTTGGAATCGGAGCAGCCGGCGGTGGAGAACATGGGCAGGTGCAACCACCTGGCGACGTCGGTCATGGCGGCGCTGACCAGGGCCAGTTCCGGCGCGCCGTAGGACAGGATGGAGGTTTGCATGTCCATGGCGGAATTCACGCCGCCGATGACGACCGCCGCCCCTGTGCGCTTGAGTTGAGCCAGCACGACGCCCACCAGGCACTCGGCCAGGGCCTGGGCCAACGTACCGGCCAGGGTCACGGGGCCGGTGCCCCCGCACATGATGCAAGGGGTGTAGATGGCCGGGATACCCGTTTCGGCGGCGTACAGGACCTTGTCCACCGCTTCGACCGAGTTGCTCAGGGGGGAACTGGGCTCGATGTAGACGACGAAGAGGGGGGCAGCGGTGAACTCGTGCGCTCCGCCCAGCACCTCGCAGGCCATGTGGTACTGGTCGGCCAGCCCCTCTTTGTCCACGGCGGTGATGACGAGCGGCTTGGACGTGCCCTGCAGCATGGCCAGGAACTGGTGGCGATCGTAGACCTGGGGGAGCACGCCGGACGTCAGGCCCAACGACATGTGAAAATCAATGTGGGAGAGCGCGTCGCTGATGCGGGCCGCGTCGGTTACGTCCCGGTAGGTATACTTGCGCACCTCGTCCGTGTAGGGGTCTATCAACGAGGGGCAGTCGGAGCCGGTGCCAAAGTAAGCCTTGTCTTTTTCCAGGACGATGCGTTTGCGGCGGTCCCGCCCGGCGACGACGATCCGTTCGGCGGCGGTGTTCAGCGCTTGCTTGACCAGCCAGGAGGGAATGTACACCCGGCGGCCCGTGGCGGCCTCTCCAGTGCCCATCCGGCAGCCAGCGCCGTGCAATAGGGCCACCCCCTCTGCTCCATACACGCGCGTGCCCGTCCGCTCCAGGACGTCCAGGCTGGCGTGGAAGACCTCTTCGATCTGGTCGCCGGACAGCACGCGGAACTGGGGCGTAGCGTTCACCTGGTAGTTGGCTCTCATGGCGACTATCCTCCCAGCAGCCCTTTGACGGCTTCCACCGCGCGGGTGGCGTTTTCGGCGTAGCCGTCGGCGCCGATCTCCGCGGCCCACTCGGGGCTGGTGGGCACGCCGCCGATGAGCACCTTTACCCGCTCCCGCAAGCCGGCCTCCTCGAGCGCGTGGATGACGGCTTCCTGGTTGAGCATCGTCGTGGTGAGCAGCGCCGAGAGCCCCACCACGTCGGCGTTCGCCTGGCGCACGGCGTCCACGAAGCGCTGCGGCGACACGTCCACGCCCAGATCGTGCACCTCGAAGCCGTTGGCCGCCAGCATGGTGGCGACCAGCGTCTTGCCGATCTCGTGGATGTCTCCCTGCACGGTGCCGATGACGATCCTGCCCAGCACCTGGCGCTCCTGTTTGCGCTTGACCAGTTCGGGCTCCAGTGCGGCGATGGCCGCCTTCATGGCCTCGCCGCTCATCATCAGGTCGGGGATGAACAGGTCTCCGCGGGCAAAGCCTTCGCCGACCACGTCCATGCCTGGCTTGAAGCCCTGCTCGATGGCGGCCAGTGGATCCACGCCCGCGCGCAAGGCCTCGTGGGCCAGTTCGCGCGCCTTGTCCGGCAGGCCGGCGATGACCGCGTCGGTCATTTCCTTGAACAATCTCTCATCTGTCACCTAGTATCCTCCTCGGTTCGTTTTGAACCTCCCGCAGGTTCACAACCTGCGGGAGGTTAAGAATCTCGAGGGGCTCGCCCCTGGCCGGGTCACGCACCAGCGAGAGCGCCCCCTGTGTACACCTGGAGACACACACGCCGCAGCCCATGCAGGCGGCGGCGTCCACGATGGCGGCGCCGTCTTTCACGGAGAGCGCACCGAACTGGCAGAAACCGGTGCAAGTCGCACAGCCCACGCACGCGCCAGTGTCCACGCGGCTGACGTAGCCGGAGGAGGCCAGCATGGGGGTGCCGTGCCGGTGAGCCTGCATCGCTCCGCAGCAACAGGCGCAGCAGTTGCAGATGGCATAGAAGCGGCCCAACATGGCATCCTTGAAAAACGCGTGGTGGACGTGGCCGCGCTCGTGCTCGGCCTGCAGAATCTCCACCGCCTCGGCCTGCGTGGTCCAGCGCGACCGGCGCGGGTGGTGTTCGGCGATGAAACTGGCGAACGGCTCGCCGACGATCAGGCAGACGTCGAGCGGCAGGCAGGGCTCGGGACGCGCGGCCCGGCAGGGGCACTCGAGCGCCACGATGTGATCGGGAGAGCGCAGGACGATGTCGCGGGCGCGGGCGTAAGGAATCACCTGTTCCAGGTTGGACAGGTTGATCTCTTCGTTGACCGTGACCAGTTGCGTGGCGGCGGCCAGCGGCACGACCTTGCCGTGGTAGGTGTCGGCGAAGGTCACGCGGCCGGCGTCACCGGCCGGCCTGGGCGGGGACAGCCGGGCCAACCCGCGCACCAGCAGCCCAAAGAGGCGGGCCAACCGGTGTTCTCCGGTCCCAATGCCAATGTACAGGTAGGGCCAGCGGGCATACACGTAGCCGTGGAGCCAGTCGAAGAGCGAAAAGCCCGGGGTGCGCCGGGCTTCCCGCGCAAATGCCACCGTCGAAGGCTTGAGCCACTTTTTCCAAGCCATGTTCTCCTCACCCCGCGAAGCCGCAATGGCTACGCAACACTGCGGACAACTCGTGCAACAGCCCCAGCACCCGCTCGGCCAGCGGCTCGGTGAGCACGCCGCCAGCGCCACAACTGGGGGTCAGCAGCGCCCGCCGGAGCAGCAGGTCCCGCTCGAACCCCTTGCGCACCAACCGCTCGAGCCCCTCTTCCAAGCGCCCGAGCAGCGAAGCCACGCTCTCGATCGCCGCGGCCTCCCGGCTGAGCGTGGGGACGATGCCCCACCCCAGGCTCCCGCCCCGCTCCAGGAAGGCACGCAGTTCGGCGGGATAGAGCGTGATGGCCTGCAGGTGGTCGTAGGCGTCAAAGTCCAGGACGTCCAGGTCAGCCTCCATCAGCAACGACCAGTCGGTGTTGGCTTCGCAGTGCACGCCCGCGAGTGCGCCGTGGGCGTGGATCGCCGCGGCCACCTCTTTCAGGTCGCCGACGACGTCCTCCCGGCTGACCGTGATGAAAGTCTGCGACCCAAAGCCCAGCAATGCCGGCTCGTCGAGAAAGATCATCACGGGTGCACCGAACGTCCCCAGCCGGGCGATCTGCCACACCGCCTTCAAGGCCACCGTCTTGACGATCACGTCGCGCAGTTGGTCGTCGTAGTACGAGCAGCGACGGTCCTGGTCGGGCAGGTTGGTGCCCAGCGTGAAGGGGCCGGTGACCTGCCCCTTGAGCATCACCGGTGGGGCCGGCTGTTCCGGCAGCCGGGCGACGAACTCGGCAAAGCCCGCCGCGTACTGCAGGGAGAGGCCGAAAGTGTCGAGCGCAGCGAGATCCCCACCCTCGCTCGCGGCCAGGTAGCGGGTATAAAAGTCGGTCAGTTGCTCGGTGAAAGCGGAGGCTCCGGTATCGAAATAGACCCTGTCGCCCTCCTCTACCAGCCCCGGCAGCCGCTCGGTGAACTGCACCATCATGTTCTCGTGGAAGACGCGCCGGGGGAACTGCACCCAGGTGGGGATCTCGGGGACGCTCTCGAACATGAGGGCGGTGCCGCGCGCCACGTCGGTGTGGGGCAGGCTCCCAATCGCCGTAGCCAGGCAGCATGGTTCGAACATGGGGCTATTCCTCCAACAGAAGGCTCATCCCCGGCCTCCTCGAGTCTGCTCATCCAGCAAACCCCGCAGGCGCGCGGTGACCATCTCGATGGCGACCTCGTTAAAGCCCCCCTCGGGGATGATGACGTCGGCGTAGCGTTTGCTGGGCTCGACGAACTCCAGGTGCATGGGACGCACCGTCGAAAGGTATTGCTCACAGACCGACTCGACGGTACGGCCCCGCTCCAAGATGTCACGCCGCAAACGGCGGATGAAGCGCACGTCGGCGTCGCCATCCACGTAGAGTTTGACGTCGAACAGTTTACGCAGTTCCGGCTCGACGAAGACCAGGATGCCCTCGACCAGGATCACCGGGGCCAGTTCCACGCGCCGGGTGTGGGGTGTGCGCGTGTGCGTGGTGAAGTCGTAGATGGGAATTTCGACGGCCCGCCCATCGCGCAGTGCCCGCAGGTGTTCCACCAGCAGTTTCGTCTCCAGTGAATCCGGGTGGTCAAAGTTGACCTGAGACCGCTCGTCGGGCGAGAGGTGGCTGAGGTCGCGGTAGTAGGCATCGTGGGGGATGTAGGCGATGTGTTGCGCGCCCACGCGCTCCAGAATCTCTTTGGCCACCGTGGTCTTGCCCGACCCGGTCCCACCGGCCACGGCTATCACAATCGGCCGCATACTTGCCCTCCTCCAGTCTCCAGTGACCAGGGATCAGTGATCAGTATCCAGGATCAAGCATCGAGTGTCAAGCGGACGGCAGCGGCCATCGAGCCGCCAGGGCGATGAGAAAGGCCGCCGCCACGGCGGTCAGCGCTGTGCGCAGGCGGGCAGGCTGGCGCGGGCTCAGCCACGCCGCACTCCAGGCCAGCCAGACACCTGCCAACCCGGTCTCGGCCGGGGTTCCATCCCACACCGAGCCACGCTGGGCCAGGCTCGCCAGCGCCACGCCGCCCACCAACACCGTCAGCCAGGCATAGGCCGCCGCCGACGGCCAGGCCACGCCGGGGGTCGAGGTGACGATCTCGCCGAACGCCAACCCCAAGGCGCGCGCGCCCAGCCCGCCGCAGACGACGATGGCCAGTTCCAGTCCCTGGGCTGGCGGGCCCCCGCCTACTGGCGGGCCGCTCACTTCACCCCCCACCAGTGTAGCAGTGCAGAGAAGGCCAGCCCAGGCCAGGGCCAGGGGCGGCAGCAGGCGCAGGAAGTCATTCCAGGGAGCAGCAGAGCGACGGGGGCCCGGCAGGAACCGGGGGGCCGGAGGAGTCGCCAGCGCCGCCATCAGCAGCAGATGGGGGACGCACGGCGGGAAACCACCGCCACCCAGTCGTGCCGACAGCGCACCGCTCAACAACAAGGCTCCTGCCAGCCAGCCCAGCGCCCGTACGGCTTGCGAGAGCCCCGGCAGCGGGCGAAGCGCGTGCCACAGCGCAAACCCGGCCGTCGTCAGCAGCGCGCCACAGGCCAGCCCCGCGAGGATCGCCGTGCCCGGCACGTCAGGCCTCCCTGCTTTCCACCCAGGCGGGCAGGAGGTCACCCGTGCCTGCCACCAGACCGCCCTCCTCCCGCAGCCAGAACCGGCGCGCGGGCCACGCCACGCTGCCCAGCACTCCCACCCCCAGGAGCACCAGGCCCGCACCGGCAGGCCAGAGGCCGGGGTTGAAGGTCGCCGTCAGCCGCGCATACGGCGCGCTGGCCAGTTCCAGCGTCACGTCGCCGACGGCCAGTTCCGTCGTGCCCTGCACTTCTTGCTCCATCGCCAGCCGTCCCGGGGGGCTGTAGTAGACCTGGACGAGCACCGGGCTGTGGGCGGCGATGGGATGGCCGGGCTGCGGGGCCAGCCGGACGATCAGTTGAGCCTCCGGGATGGCAAAGTACTGGTCCTCGGTGAGGGAGACCGTCAGTTGGGCGACCGGGTCAGCCTCGAGGGTTTTCTGGAGTTGCAGGGGCTTTCCTGCGCGGTTGACGACGCTCGCCCGCACCCCAGGGCCGCACGCTTCGACGAAAGTCACGAGGCCAGGGCTGTGGGCGACCTCACAGCCGTCACCATCCAGCGCCACCCACGTGGCAGTGCCGGGCAGCGCGACCTGCTGCCCGCTCTGGACGATCAACCCTCCCACCTGCCAGCCCCACAAGTGGGCCACCAGTGCTCCGATCAGGAATAGCAGCGCCCCACCCTGGGCCACCAGTGGCAAGAGATCGGCCCACGGCCAGCGGTCGGCCTGGCAGAGTGGCGGCTCACGCAGCACCCGGTAGCGCTGGCGACGCAGGTACTCCGTTACGTCGGGAATGTGCACTTCCACCAGAGAGCGCCACGTTCCTGCCGGCTGCGCCATCTCCCGGTGCTGCCGGAGCCGGTCCCCACCTTCGATCAGCCGGGAAAGCAGGCAGCCACCCAGGAGCGCCAGCAAAGCACGGAAGACGAGGGAGCGGGTGACCGTGAACAGGCCCAACGTCTGTAACGTGGGGGTGGTGTCTCCGAAGCGGGCCTGGACCTCGGAGAGCCAGCGCGCGTAGGCCACCGGGTCGGACGCGAGATTCTGGGGCAACCAGACCGTGACGGCCAGCCCGGCCGCCACGGCCAGGCACAGCCCAGCAAACAGGTAGTCGCTGTTCGCGATGTGCCAGATGGCCCGCCAGGGGTCACGCGAGGTCTGCTCCATCTACCAATCGCTCCATCAATGCTCCTGCCGGTACTCAGAGGGAAACAAGCACAATGAGAGCCACCCCTGGGAGTCGAACCCAAAACCGACCGCTTACGAAGCGGTTGCTCTACCGATTGAGCTAGGGTGGCACAGGCGGTATTATACCAGCATCGCAGATATTGGCAAATCGCCCAGTTTGTGGTAGGATGGAGCCAGAATGGACGAGCGTTTCGAGGAAGTGGAGCATACGTCCGACATCGCGATCCGGGTCTGGGGGCGCGACCTGGCCCAGTTGTTCGCCAACGCGGCCTACGGTATGGCCTGCCAACTGGCCGACGTCGCGACGGTGGAGCGGACCGTCGAGCACGAGATCCAATTGGAGGACTGGGACGCCGAAACGCTGCTGGTCTCCTGGCTGGACGAGTTCCTCTATGCGAACGAGCGGGATGGCCTCGTGTTCACCGATTTCGACATGCTCGAGGTGTCCCCGACCCGGTTGCGCGCGGTCGTCCGAGGCGGGCCAGCGCCGGTCCGCTGGCACTCGATCAAGGCGGTCACGTTTAACGACTTGAGGATCGTGCGCACCGCAGAAGGATACGAGACCACCATCGTGTTCGACGTGTGAAGGAGACAGGAATGGTGCAGAAAAGTGATTTCAAGCGGGTGGACGAGTACATCTGGGAACTGCCGAAGGAAACGCGGGACGACATGCGCGTGCCGGCACGGTTGTTTGGGGATGAAGAACTGTTCGAGGCGGCCTTTCGTGACCGCACGGTCGAGCAGTTGATGAACACCGCCACGTTGCCGGGCATCGTCAAGCACGCCCTGGCCATGCCAGACTTTCACCAGGGCTACGGCCTGCCCATCGGCGGCGTAGCGGCGACGCGGGCGGACACGGGCGTGATCTCCCCCGGCGGGGTGGGATACGACATCAACTGTGGCGTGCGGCTCTTGGGCACCCACCTGGAACGGGAAGCGGTAGCACCGTACGTGCGGGACCTCACTGCGGCTCTCTACCGGGAATGTCCCAGCGGCGTGGGCAAGAACGGCCGCGTGCGCGCCTCCGAGCGGGAACTCGACGAACTGGTGGTTCAGGGCGCGCGGTGGGCGCTGAAGCGGGGGCTGGCGCGCCAGGAAGACCTGGCCCACACCGAGGAGCAGGGCCTCCTGCCCGGCGCCGATCCCAGCCACGTGAGTGCCCGGGCTAAAGACCGGGGCCGGCCACAGGTCGGCTCGCTCGGCGCCGGCAACCACTTCCTGGAGATAGACGTGGTCGAGGAGGTCTACGATCCGCAAGTGGCCCAGGTCTTCGGGCTGTGGGAAGAGCAGGTGGTGGTACAGATCCACTGCGGCTCGCGCGCCTATGGCCACCAGGTCTGTGACGATTACGTCAGGGATTTGCAGTCGGCCGTGCTCAAGTACAACCTGAGCCTGCCCGATCGGGAACTCGTCTGCGCGCCCGTGGACTCCCCCGAAGGCCGCGCCTACTACAGCGCCATGGCCTGCGCCGTGAACTATGCTTTCGTCAACCGGCAGGTCCTGGCTATGGGTGTGCGCGAGGCGTTCGAGCAGGTGCTCGCCGGCAAGGTGAAGAATTTCGACCTGTTCCAGGTCTACGACGTGGCCCACAACATCGCCAAGTTCGAACAACACGAGGTAGACGGGCGGAAGACGAGGTTGTGCGTGCACCGCAAGGGAGCCACCCGTTCGGCCGGGCCGGGCTACGAGGGCTTGCCCGCCGACTACCGCGACGTAGGCCAGCCGGTGCTGGTGCCCGGTTCGATGGGCACCGCCTCCTACGTGCTGGTGGGCACCCAGGCGGCCATGGCGTTATCTTTCGGCTCCGCCTGCCACGGGGCCGGGCGTGTGATGAGCCGCCACCAGGCGCTCAAGCAGGTCCAGGGGAGCGAGTTGAGACAGGAACTGGAACAGCAGGGCATCGTCGTGCGCGCCGGGAGCAACAAGGGGTTGGCCGAAGAGGCGCCGATTGCCTACAAGGACGTCAGCCGGGTGGTCGAAGTGGTACACGGGGCGGGGCTGGCCCGCAAGGTGGCCCGCCTGCGGCCGCTGGCAGTCATCAAAGGATAGTAGCGTCCCCTGGATCGCATGTCACACGATAGCCAAGCCGCCCGCCGCGAACGCATCCTACTCCTCATCGCCGCCGGTTTCATCCTCACTGGCATCCTGACCCTACGCATTGCGGAACGCGGAACGCGGAATGCGGACTACGCCGGCGGGTACGCCGGGTTACGGATTACGGATTACGCATTCGCTTTCTGTTCATTCGCCGCCACGTTCGCCCTCGCCCACGTCTTGCTGAGCCGTTACCTGCCCGAGCACGACCCGTTCCTGCTGCCGGTGGCGGCCCTGTTGACCGGCTGGGGCCTCCTGCTCATCGGGCGGCTGGCCGCCAACTTCCTCGTGCGGCAGACGCTCTGGCTGTGGATCTCTACCGTGGCGCTGTTGGCCACCGTCCGGCAGGGCCGCGACCTGCGCTGGCTGCGGCGCTTTCGCTACACCTGGCTGTTCGGAGGGTTGGCGCTCCTGGCGGCCACGCTCGTCCTCGGCGTCAACCCCTCCGGCTATGGCCCGCGCCTGTGGCTGGGCGCCGGAGGCGTCTACTTCCAACCCTCGGAACTGCTGAAACTCCTGATGGTCGTCTACCTGGCCTCTTACCTGGCCGAGAAGGGAGAACTGCTCACCTCGGAGGGCCGGCGGGTAGGACGCTGGCACCTGCCCCCCCTGGCCTACGCCGGCCCCTTACTGGCAATGTTCGGCCTGGCGGTGGTGCTGCTGGTCTGGCAACAGGACCTGGGCGCGGCGATGCTGTTTCTCTTCACCTTCCTGGCCATGCTCTACCTGGCGACCGGCCAGTGGGGATACGTCGCCGCCGGCCTGGCCCTCTTCCTCGTCGCCGGGCTGGCCGGCTACCGGCTGTCCGACCGCATCGCGCTGCGCGTGGACGGCTGGCTGAACCCGTGGCCCGAGGCCTCCGGCCGCGCTTTCCAGATCGTGCAGTCGCTGCTGGCCTTTGGCGCCGGGGCGGTCTTTGGACAGGGCCTGGGCCTGGGCAGCCCGACCTACATCCCGGCCGTCCACACCGACTTTATCTTCGCCGCGATCGGCGAAGAATTCGGCCTGGCCGGCGTTCTGGCCGTCGTCGCCCTGTACGCGGCGTTGATGCTGTGCGGCTTCCGCGTCGCCGCCCGCGCGACGCGGCCGTTCGAGCGCTTCCTGGCCGCCGGACTGGCCGCCGGGTGGGCCATCCAGGCCTGGGTCATCATGGCCGGCAACGCCAAACTGGCCCCGATTGCTGGCGTCACCCTGCCCTTCGTCTCCTACGGCGGCAGTTCCCTGCTGACCTCGTTCATCGCGCTGGGCCTCCTCCTCCGCATCTCCAGCACAAGGGTGGTAAACTGGGAAACTGGTAGATTGGGAACTGGTAAATTGGGAACTGGTAAATTGGGAGATGGTCGCCAATCCACCAATCTACCAATTACCAATCTACCGGCTACCAGTCTACCAATCACCAATCTACCAACTACCAGTCTACCAATCACCAATCTACCAACACTGGCCCTCGTGCTATCGCTGGCCCTGGCCCTGCTGGCTGCCGTGTGCGGCTACTGGGCCATCATGCGCGCCGACGACCTGCGCGCGCGCGACGACAATCCGCGCCGCGTGCTCTACGAGCAGCGGATCGTGCGCGGACGCATCCTGGACCGGGAGGGGACCGTACTGGCCAGCGTGGAGGTCGGGGACGACGGCACGATCACGCGCCGTTACCCGGTTCCGGAGGCCGCGCCGGTCCTGGGTTACGCCAGCCTGCGCTATGGCACCGGCGGGATCGAGGCCGCCTTCGACCGTGAATTGCGCGGCGAGGCCGGCCGCAACGACTGGCAAATCGCGTGGGACGAACTGCTCCACCGACCCCCGCACGGCCGCGACGTGCAGTTGGCGCTCGACGCGGGGCTGCAGGTCCAGGCCCAACAGGGCCTGGACGGCCAGCGCGGGGCCCTGGTCTTGCTGGACGCTGCCACCGGCGAGGTTCTGGCCATGGCCTCCAGTCCCACCTACGACCCGCAACACCTGGACGAGGAGTGGGAAGCGCTGCGCGAGGACCCGGCCGCGCCGCTGGTCAACCGCGCCACCCAGGGCCGCTATCAACCCGGGGCCGCCTTGCAGACGGCCATCGTGGCCGAGGCGCTGAGCGAGGGACTGGCTACTCTCTCGATACCTGCGGCAGACGCGACGGCACGCCTCACGATCAACGGCTTCGAGTTAGGCTGTGGGGCGGTCCCCTCGCCGCCCTACACCCTGGCCACCGCCTACGCGGCGGCCTGCCCGGCCCCTTTCGCCGACCTGGGCGCCCAGTTGGGGGCGGCGGCCCTGGAAAAGATGGTGGAACGGTGGGCGCTCACCACCCCACCCCCGCTAGAGATGCCGGCCGAGGCAGCCGATTGGAGCGCGGAAACGCTTTCAGGCACGGCGACCCTGGCGGTCGAGGCCATCGGCCAGGGCATGCTGACCATGTCGCCACTGCAGGCCGCGTTGATGGCCGGCACGCTCGCCAACGAAGGAGAAATGCCCATCCCACGGCTCGTGTTGCGCGTGTGGGATGCAGAAAACGGCTGGTTGGAACGGGCTGAGGCCGGGGAGCCTCGCCAGGTCCTCACACCCGGCATCGTCTGGGCGCTGCTGGCGACCTGGCGGCGCTACGACGGGGAAAAGGTCGCTGCGCACTGGGGAGCCGCGGCGGCCGGTGCAGGGCAGCCGCCACACGCCTGGTTCATCGGCGTGGCACCGGCGACGGGCCAGCCGCGCTACGCCATCGCCGTGCTGGTCGAACACGCTGCCGACCCCGAGAGCGCGGCGCGCATCGGCGCGGCGCTCTTGCAGGCAGCGACGGCCCAATAAGCAGCCTCCCCTCCCCGCAGGGGACGTAAGCCGTCCGAACCTGCGCGAGGGTCATTCGCATAGCCTATGTGCCGGTCCGAGCACACACACCTGGAAAGACGGTAGGGTCTACCCTAATGACTATGCGAAGAATAGCCTGGGTGGATCAGCGGGATGAACGCCCCTCCGTTCGCCGTGCCTCCGAGGCCAGTTCCGCGTACTCGTGCTTCACCAGTTCCTTCTCCTGCACCTGGAATAATTCCAACAGTTCCCCAATCAGGTCCGCCTTCCGCTCGGCATCCTGTTTCGACCAGGTGCGGCTCTTGATCTCCAGGAACAGCCCCGGAAACTCCGGCTCCATCAGCCGGTCCAGGTTGACGGCAAAGTCCGTCCCGCCGTAGCGAATGTAATAGCGCCGCCGTTCCTTGCGCACTTCGACTTCGGCGGCCGGTTGAAAGTACTCCCGGTAAAAGCGCAGGCTGCGCGTGGCCGGCGCATCGAAGCGGGAGCGCGAGAGCAGCACCGACTTGGCATATTCCCGCTCCTTCGTCTCGCCGGTCAGCGTCAGCCGGTAGAACACGTCCTGCACC
This sequence comes from Anaerolineae bacterium, assembly GCA_035529535.1. Lineage (GTDB taxonomy): Bacteria > Chloroflexota > Anaerolineae > B4-G1 > B4-G1 > DATKWP01. Next base: position 24,074 of record DATKWP010000118.1, read on the forward strand.
TGCCCGTCCTCACCCAGCACCTCATCCTCCCGGTAGCGGATGCGGCTGCGGTAGGGATCGTCGAACAGAAAGTAGGTGTCGTATTGGTTGCGCAGCGATTGCCGGAGGATCGTGATCTCCGGCCGGTCGAGCAGGACTTCCAGTGCCACCTGGCCCGCCAGCAGTACCTTCACCTGCACTTCGAAGGTCTTCTCCTGGGCCACCTGGCCGACCGCCAACAGCTTGCTCAGCACACTCTCCTCGCGCTGGATCAGGAACACGTCAATCTTCCGTGCGACGTCAGCCGCCTCGGCTATCAACCCCTGTTCGTCGAGGGTGAGCAACGCCCGCTCACGCATCAACCACCGCCCCTGGCACATCGTATCCCTGACGTCGCTGCCCTTGGTGGCATAGACCAGTTGGGCGTACAGCGCGAGCGGATCGCGCGCGAACTTGGGGGTGTTGTGGACGCCGCGCAGGTCCACCACGACGAGGTCGGCCCGCTTGCCTGGCTCCAGCGAGCCGATGAACTCTCCCACGTGCAGCGCCCGCGCCCCGCCAATGGTGGCCATCGCCAGCGCCTGTCGCGCCGGCAGCACCGTCGGATCCGAGTTCACCCCCTTGGCCAGGAGCGCAGCCAGCCGCATCTCCTCCCACATGTCCAGGTCGTTGTTGCTGGCCGGGCCGTCGGTGCCGATGCCCACGTTGAGGCCCAGTTCCAGCATGTAGACGACCGGCGCAAAGCCGCTGGCCAGTTTGAGATTGCTGCTGGGGTTATGCGACACGCCAACCCCGTGGTGCAGCAGCGTGTGCATCTCTCCTTCGTCCAGGTGGACGCAATGCGCGGCGGTGACCTTGGCCTCAAAGACCCCCTGTTTCTTGACCCAGGGAACCATGGGCATCCCGTACTCGGCCCGGTGCTCCTCCACCTCCTGCGCCGTCTCGGCCATGTGGATGTGGAGCGGCACGTCGAACTCGAGCGCCATGCGGGTGCACGCCTGCAAGAGTTCCGGGGTCGTCGTGTAGGGCGCATGGGGCCCCACCGCCGGCATGATCAGCGGGTGTCCCTTCCAACGCTGGATAAAGTCGCGGGCGCGCTCCAGTCCCTCGTCGTAACTGAGCGCATCCGGCGTGGGGAAGCGCAGCACCGTCTCCGCACACACCGCACGCAGCCCGGCCTGGGCGGTGGCGTCGGCCACCGCCTCCTCGTAATAGTACATGTCGGCGAAACAGGTCGTGCCGGAACGGATCATCTCGGCGCAGGCCAACTGTGTGCCGAGCCAACAGAACGCCGGCCGCACAAACTCCTGCTCGACCGGCATCATGTAGCCCATCAGCCAGACGTCCAGCCGCAGGTCGTCTGCCACTCCTCGGAGCAGCGTCATTGGGGCGTGGGTATGGGCATTGATCAGGCCCGGAGTCACCGCACACTCGCTGCAGTCCACGACCTCGGCAGCCGTATACGCCGCCGCGATCTGATCCACCGGCCCCACGGCCTCGATGAGCCCTCTGCGGATCGCCACCGCCCCAGGGGTGAACAGGTCGAACCCCTCGTTCATCGTGACGACTTTGCCGCCGGTCAGGATTGCGTCAACTTCGATCATGGCCCACCCTCCTCCATCCCCACCCCGTGGTTGTTCGAGTTGGCTGATTATAGCCTGAATACCACCCCAACGCAATCCACTGTAAGTTCCGGAACTTTCGGGAAGGTGGCGTTTATGATATAATAAGCCGGTAATATCACAGGACTGAGGTGAAGCATGCACGCAACAGACGTGATCGCCAGGAAGCGCGACGGCGGCGAACTTTCGCGGGAAGAGATCGAATTCTTCATCCAGGGAGTGACGGGGGGCGACGTCCCCGACTACCAGGCAGCGGCCTGGCTGATGGCCGTGTACTTGCGCGGCATGACCGACCGGGAGACCACCGACCTGACGCTGGCCATGGCCCACTCAGGCGACGTGCTCGATCTGAAGGACGTGGTCCCGTTCGCCGTGGACAAGCACTCCACGGGCGGCGTCGGCGACAAGGTCAGCCTGGTGGTAGCGCCCCTGGTGGCGGCCTGCGACATACCGATCGCCAAGATGACCGGGCGGGGCCTGGGCTTTAGCGGCGGAACGCTGGACAAACTAGAGTCCATCCCTGGCTATCGGACCGACCTGACGGAAGCCGAGTTCAAAGCGCAACTGCGAGAGATCGGCATCGTGTTGACCGGGCAGAGCGCTGACCTGGCCCCCGCCGACCGCAAATTGTACGCGCTGCGCGACGTGACGGCCACCGTCGAATCCGTGCCCCTCATCGTCAGTTCCATCATGAGCAAGAAACTCGCTGCCGGCACCGATGCCATCGTGCTGGACGTCAAGATGGGCAACGGCGCGTTCATGAAGACGCTGGAGCAAGCGGAGACGCTGGCCGAGGCCTTGGTCCGCTTGGGTAAGCACGCCGGACGCCACGTCGTGGCCCTGATCTCCGACATGAACCAGCCGCTGGGCTGGGCGGTGGGAAACGCGCTGGAAGTACGGGAAGCGATCAACACCCTGCACGAAGGGGGCCCCGCCGACTTCCGCGAGCACTGCATGATCGTGGCGGCCGAGTTACTGATGCTGGGCGGCAAGGCCGCCGATGGCAGTGCTGCACTCACGCTGGCGCTGGACACCCTGACCTCTGGAGCCGCCTGGCACAAGTTCAGCCAGTTGGTGGAGGCCCAGGGAGGTGACGTGCGCTACATCGAGGACCCGGACCGCTTGCCGAAGGCCCGGCTGATCGAACCGGTGCCAGCGCCGCGCAGCGGTTACCTCTCGGGTGTGAATGCCGCCGAGATCGGGAGCGCCGTCGTGGAGCTGGGTGGCGGGCGGATGAAGAAGGGGGACTCGGTTGACCCCAGCGTGGGGGTCATACTACACTACAAGGTGGGCGACCTGGTACAGAGGAACACGCCGCTATTCACCATCCACGCCAGCGATGAGACGAAACTGGCCGCGGCCCGCACGCGCTTGCTGGCGGCGCACACCTTCAGCGATCGCCCCGTGCCACGGTTGCCGCTGTTCTACCGGCGCATCGCCGAATAGCCAGGGCTACGAGGATCACGAAAAGCGTAGTCACGTTTGCAACGTGACTTTATCGCAGTTGTTCGGGCAGGCCGGAGGGCCTTGCCACACTGTCCGCGCCAATCCGATACCAGAATAACGGCGCGCTGCCCCAATTCCGCCCACCATCGAACTCGATCTGCCCCAGGAGGCCGGTTCGCTTCACGGTCGCCAGCGCCGCCGCTACTCCCTCTCGCGTCGGCGTTCCGTGGGCGACGACGTCCTGCTCCAACGCCTCCAATAATACCCACGTCGCCTCGTAGGCCGGCAACGCCAGCGGCCCGGGCGGCGGCACGTCGGGGGAGAGGGCACGGTAGGCGGCTATGAATTCGGCGCTCCCTGCTACGTCGGCCGGCAAGGGCCACGGCGTGACGAAGAGCGCCCCTGTGGCCACCTCGCCCGCCACGGCAGCAAAGTCGGCCGCGGCCAGGTCCGGCCCGCCCAGGAAGGTCCCCTCCCAGCCGGTCCCGCGCAAGGCCGCCACCACCTCTCCCGCCCTCACCGGATCGGCGTCACAGACCACCGCGTTTGCTCCCGACGCGGAAACCGCCTGAAGCCAGGCCGGGTCGCTCGAAGAGGCGGCGGCCAGGAGTGGCGTCTGGCGCTGAGAAGCGGCTGCGGCCAAGGCCGCCCCCAGCGGGCCACCGTCGGTCACCAGGGCGAGCCTGACCGGCCCCGAGTGCGCCTCGACCCGCTCCAGCAGCGCTTCGGCCAGCGCCTCAACGGGGGGACCCAGGCGGTACACGGCGGCCTCGCCCTGGCCGAGGTCAGGAGCCAGCGCTGCCGGGGCGACGAGCGGGATGCCCGCCTGGGCGTAGATGCTCGCTGCCGCCGCGGTCGCCCCCTCGCGGAAGTGGCCGATGGCGGCGACGACGTCCGGGTCCACCGCCAGTTTGCGGGCCTGCTGGGTGGCCTGGTCCAGATCGGCCCCGTCGTCGTAGGCCACCAGTTCGACGTTATAGCCCCCCACCCCGCCCGCACCATTGGCCTCCCGCAACGCCAGCCTGGTAGCGTAGATGACGTCGTAGCCCACGTAGCGGTAGCGCCCCTCGAACGGAGCGACCAGCCCGATCTTCACCGTGGGGCGGACGGTGCCGGGGAAGCGGCAGGCAGCCAAAAGAAACACGCAACACACAATACAGAACACGTGTTGCGTATTGCGTGTACCGTGACTACTGCGCCCCGCCACACATCTGATAGTTGCTGAGATGTTCTTCCTCCGTCACGGCAAAGAGGTGGCTGCCGTCGTTCTTCTGGCAGTCAGCGAGGAAGAAGTAATAGTCCGTAGTGGCCGGATAGGCAGTGGCCTGGATCGAGGCCAGGCCGGGGCTACAGATCGGCCCCGGCGGCAGGCCCAGGTGGCGGTAGGTATTGTAGGGAGAATCCAGGTCGGTGGCCTCGGGCGTAAACTGGGGCCACCAATTGTCGGGGGTACCCAGCCCGTACTGCACGGTGGGACAGGCCCCCAGGTACCAGCCCGAGTCCAGGCGATTGTAGTAGACCCCCGCGATGAGCGGGCGCTCCTGCTCCAGCACTGCCTCCCGTTCAACGATGGAGGCCAGCGTAATCAGTTGGTGGGCGTTCAAGCCACGGTTCGCCGCGGCGGCCCGCATCTCCGGCGTCACACGAGCGGCGAAGGTCTCTAACATGCGGCTCACCAGGTCCATGGCCGTAGCCTGTTCGGGCAGCCGGTAAGTCTCGGGGAACAGGAACCCTTCCAGGGTCGCCCCCTGGGGTAGATCGGACAGGAAATCGAAGCCCAGGCCCGCGTCCCGCCACCCGCCGGTCACCAGGGCCAGGAACTCTTCCCGGGGAACGTTCGTCTGCGTCGCCACCACGGCCGCCACCTGCTCCAGCCGCAACCCCTCCTGAATCGTGACGGTCTGTTCGTGGCGCTGCCCTTCCTGCAACGCTTGCGCAATCTGGGGGATCGTCATCGTCTGGCGCAAAGTGAACTCGCCAGCCTCGATACCGGCGTCCAGCCCATGATACTGCACGTAGCGGCGGAACAACTCGGCGTCGGAGACCAGCCCCGCCTGCTTCAGCCGGTCGGCGACCTGGACGACCGTCTCTCCTGGCTCGACCACGAAGGGGACCGGCGTGTCGTCGCTCCCGGCCGGCTGCTCCAGCTCGCCCGCCCTGGCGTCCAGGTAGACGCCGATGAGCGACTTGTCCGGCGCGGACAGCGCACACAGGCTGAGCGAGAACCCCCCACCGCCGGGTGTAGAGCGGTTGAGAAACCGCCCGGCGATGACACCCGCGGCGACGATGACGAACAACGTCAGGACGAAAACGATCACCCTACCCACGTTCTTCAAATTCTGCCTCCATGCTACGATGGACGCCCCGCTTCAGCGGGGGTCTCCCGACTGCATTTCGCACCGGGAGCTGTCCAGGTAGCTCTGCAAGATCACAGCGGCCGCGACCGCGTCCACTTCGCCCTTCGCGCGTACTCGTTGCCGCTCTTTCCTCTTCCGGCCCTCGCGCAGGATCTCCTCTGCCTCCACCGTTGTGAAACGCTCGTCCCACGAGACCACGCGCACGGGCAGGCAAGCCGCCAGCGCCCGCGCGTAGCGGGCGATGCGCCGGGCCTGCGGCCCCTCCGTGCCATCCTCGCGCAGCGGCCGGCCCACCACCACCAGTTCGACGCTGTGCTGGGCAACGATGGCCGCCAGCGCGGCAAAATCCTCCTCGCGCGAGCCTCGCACCAGCGTCTGCACGGGGCGGGCCACGCTGCCCATAGGATCACTCACGGCAACGCCCACGCGCCGTTCTCCCACGTCTAACCCTAGCACGCGCACGCCCAACCTCAGCTCTGCGGGACCACTTGCACGCTGATGCGCAGCGGGAGCAACGGCATGCGCCCGATCCATTCCGGCCAGACGGTGATGCGAGGAGGCTCGGCCAATGGGAGTTCTTGCAGCAAGCGCTCGCGCGTATCGGTCACCGGTTGTCCTCGAATGAGCGCCACCGCCGCTTTGGTATCCAGGGCGGCAGCCGCGTAGCCGCGAGCCGTGACGAAGAGGGTAAACCGGCCCGGGCCAATGTCCTCTTCGGCCACTTCGCCCAATTCGAAACGGGCGTTCACCAACCCATAATCTGGCGGCAAGCGGCGCGATAGAACGACGTAGGCCACCGCCTCCGCATTGTCCACGTCCACCGCCAGCCCGCTCACCAGCAGCCCCATGTTCAGCCCGACCTTGTCAGCCTGCTCCGTGACAAAGTGGGTGTACCCCTCCTTGGACACGGATTCGACGGTCAGCGACTGGCGCAGGATGATCTCCGTCGGCTCCAGCAGATCGCTGTTGCCCATCTCGACGTAGGCCTGGTCGAGCAATTGCCGGATCAACCGCTTGCGTACCCGCTCGTAATCGGCCTGGGTGACGACACGCACATCTTGGGGCTCCGCCCCGTGGGTTGGCTCCACGTTGATCACCCGGATGGCGTACGCGGCCACTCCTTCCATCTGGTTGATCTGGAAGGCGCCCACGTTGCCGACCCCATCCTCCAGCGCCTCGGCCCCCACGGTCGCCTGCCCTCCGGCCGGCACCGCCACGTCGGCCATGGTGCGGAAGCGGATGGGATAACTGGTGGAGGAAGTGCGCAGCACCGTGCCGGCGGGCACGACATAGTCCTGCGTCAGCAGATTGGTGAGCAGGACCTCACCCACCGCGCGCCCGGCGGAAACGCTCATGGTACCGGTCGTTTCGACTTCCGAAAACCCTTCGATCTCGACGCCGATCCGCCGCGCCGGGATGACGCGGTCGGCGTGATTGACCGTCTCGACGTTCGAGTCCGCCGACACCGGCACGATGGTCACAAACTCCTGGCCGGCCGGCACCAGCGTCACCGCCCCACTCGGCACGATGACGTAAGCGCTGCCCACCAGGACCACGAGCGCCAATAGGAAAATGACGAGGCGGGTGCCCAGGCCAATCCAGTTCAACCAGCGGGCACGGGGACGCACCGGGCGTGGCCGGAGGGCGACTCGCTCCTCCCACCAGTGAACAGGGGGTGGCCCGGCCCGCTGCGGCGGGCGAGCGTGCCACACCTCGGTCCCTAACGCCTCCTCGACGCTGGGGAAGGCCGGGAAGCCACACCCGCGGGCCAGTTGCCGCCGCTCCGGGTCAGCCGAAACGATGGCGATCTCCAGCTGCCAGCCTTCGGCCTCCCGCCGCAGGACGTCGAAATCCAACTTGCGGGAGAGAAGGCGCAACTCCCAGGGAAGCACCAACGCCACCCGGCCCCGGTCCAGCCAACTGAGCCGCTGGCGGACCGAGGCGAGGTCGTCCTCAGATTGCAGTTCTACGACCGAACAGGTTCCAAGGCCCACGGTCTGCGCCCCACCTGGAGGGGCTTAGCCTCCGATCATCTCTTGCAGCAAACGCGGAGCCGCCTGCAGCGCCTCGTCGAGCCGGCTGGGGTCACGACCGCCCGCCTGCGCCATGGTCGGCTTGCCGCCTCCGCCCCCATCCACCACGCGCGCGATGCCGCGCACCAGGCGGGTCGCATCCACGCCACGCTCGACCAGGTCGGGAGTCACCGAAACCACCAGCGCGGGCCGCCCGTCGAGCACCATCCCCAGGACCACCACGCCGGAGCCCAGCCGCTCGCGGAACCAGTCGGTCATCTCGCGCAGCACCTCCACGCTGGGCGCGCTGACGCGGACGCTGAGCAACGACACCCCACCCACCAACTGCACCTGGCTCAGAATCATCTCGAACTCGCGGCGGGCCAGTTGTTCCTGGAGGCTGGTGATTTCCTTGCGGGCCGACTGCAACTCGTCGAGTTGCCCCAACACCCGGCGGTCCACTTCGTCGGGTGAGGCGCCCAGGTAGGCCGCCGTACGTCGCAAGACGTCCAGTTGGCGTTCCACCAGGTCCACCGCCATGCGGCCGGTCACGGCCTCGATGCGGCGCACTCCGGCTCCTACCCCCTCCTCCGACACGATGTGAAACAGGCCCATCTCCCCCGTCTCGTGCAGATGGGTGCCGCCGCACAGTTCCTGGCTGAAGGGTTCGCCCGGCCACCCGACGCGCACGACCCGCACGACGTCGCCGTACTTTTCACCAAACAGGGCGATGACCCCTTCACTGATGGCCTGGCGATACTTTTCCTCGGCCACATCCACCGGGTAATTCGCCAGGATCGCATCGTTGACGGAGCGGGTCACCGCATCCAACTCGTCCTCGGTCAGCATGGTCGGGTGTGTGAAGTCGAAACGCAGCCGCTCAGGCGTGACCAGCGACCCGGCCTGCTGGACGTGGTCCCCCAGGATGTAGCGCAACTCGCTCTGTAAGAGGTGCGTGGCGGTATGATTGCGGGCGACGTCCATGCGCTGCTCATAGTTCACGATCACCCACGCCACGTCACCGACCCGCGGGCGGCCGCTCTTGACCGTACCGGCGTGGATGATCAGCCCTGGGACGGCCCGCCGCGCTTCCTGTACCTCGATCTCCCAGATCGGTTCGTCCCCTTCCGGTGGGTAGGCCGCCATGAAGCCGGTATCGGAGACCTGGCCACCGGACTCGACGTAGAAACAGGTCTCCGGCACCACGACCTCGACCCGCTCCCCGGCCTTGACCGACTTGAGCGGCTCGCCGTCCTGCAAGATGGCCACCACGGTGGTCTCCAGTTCGGTGGTCGCGTAGGGGTCGTGGAGCACGCCGTCCTCGTCCAGCAGATGCTGCGCCTGCAAGTCGGCCAGGACTTGCCTGTAGCGCTTCAGTGCCTCTTCGTCACGGGTCTCGAGCGTGTCGACCCGCCGGGCACGCTGGCGCTGTTCTTCCAGCGCCGCTTGATAGCCCGCCTCGTCCACGCTCAGGCCGCGTTCGCGGGCCACGTCCCGCGTGATCTCCAACGGCAGGCCAAAGGTATCGTAGAGCCGGAAGGCCACGTCGCCGGGTACAGCCTGGTCTCCCGCCTCCTTCAGCCCGGCCAGCACCTCATCCAGGCGCACCAGGCCCACGTCGAGGGTGCGCAGGAAACGGGCCTCTTCCTGGGTGATGGTGGTGAGAATGAACTGGCGCCGCGCGCGGAGTTCGGGGAAATGGGGGCCCATCGTATCAATCACGGCATCGGCAACCTCGGCCAGGAAGGACCGGTCAAAACCCAGTTCACGCCCAAAGCGAGCCGCCCGGCGCAGGACCATGCGCAGCACATAGTTGCGCCCCTCGTTGCCCGGCAGGACGCCGTCGCCGATGAGGAACGTGATCGCCCGTCCGTGGTCCGCGACAACGTGGTAGGCGACCATGTTCTCCTTCACCTGGGCGTCGGTATGGCCCGTCATCTCCTGCACGCGCCGCAAGATGGGCGTAAACAGGTCGGTGTCGTAGTTGGAATCCACCCCTTGCAGCAGGGCGGCCATGCGCTCGAACCCCATGCCGGTGTCCACGTGCCTGGCCGGCAACGGGTGCAAGGCTCCGCTCGCATCCTTGTTGTATTGAATGAAGACCAGGTTCCACAACTCGACGAAGCGGCCGCAATCGCCGTTCACCTGGCAAACGTGCCCTGGCTCTCCCTGCAAGCGGCAGGCCTCAGGACCGTAGTCGTAGTGGATCTCGCTACACGGCCCGCAGGGGCCGGTATCGGCCATCTCCCAGAAATTGTCCTTGGGGCCGAAATAGAGGATGTGCTCGGGGACGATGTCCGTCTCCGAGCGCCAGAGATTGGCCGCCTCCTCGTCCGTCTCCAGTTGGCCCGCCTCGTCCTTGAAGACGGTGGCCCACAAGCGCTCCTTCGACAACTCCCAGACGCCGGTCAGGAGTTCCCAGGCCCAGGTGATGGCCTCTTTCTTGTAATAGTCGCCGAAGGACCAGTTGCCCAGCATCTCGAAGAAGGTATGATGATAGCCATCGCGGCCCACGGCATCCAGGTCGTTGTGCTTGCCGGAGACACGCATGCACTTTTGGGTGTCCGCAACGCGGGTGTAGGGCCGGCTGCCCAGCCCCAGGAAGACGTCCTTGAACTGGTTCATGCCGGCGTTGGAGAACAGCAACGTAGGGTCGTCCACCGGCACCAGGCTGGCGCTGGGTACGATGGCGTGGCCACGGGCGGCAAAGAAATCGAGATAGGACTGGCGCACTTCTGCGCTGGTCATTTTCTGCATAGGTTCCTCTTACTTGTCCAGATTGGGTGGCTTGTGGGCCAGAATACGGGCGGTATTTTAGCCGGAAGGGAGGAAACTGTCAAACGGGGG
>DATKWP010000119.1:0-9088 GCA_035529535.1 Anaerolineae bacterium
CGGGTGAACAGTTCCCCGCTGCAAGGGCCGGAGAACCCGCCCGTGTCGGGGCCGGTGTGCGCCAGGCCGCACAGCCCCAGGTTCATTACCATCGGCATCGTCAGCCATAGGTGGTCCCAGGTGGACCTGTTGTCGGCCGTCCAGCTCATGGCGTACCGCTGCACGCCGGCCCATCCCGCGCGGGTGATGCACACGGGCCGCTCGTCGGGGTGCAATTGCTGCCACCCCTCGACCGTTGCCCGCGCCATCAGCATCCCGTAGACGTTGTGGGCCTCCACGTGGTCCCCACCGCGCCCCTCCAGGTCGTGGCGCACCAGGTCCGGCATGGTCGTCCCCAGTGGCCCAAAGATGGCCGGCTCATTCATGTCGTTCCACACCGCGTCCACCCCTACGTCGGCCAGCGCCTGGTATAGCCTGCCCCACCAGGCCCGCACGCGGGGGCTGGTAAAGTCGGGGAAATAGCAATCGCCGGGCCACACCGGCCCCTGGAAGAGCGTCTGCCCGTCGGGGCACTTGCAGAAGACGTCCTCCTCCAGCCCGCTCCGGCACACCCAGTACTGCCGGTCCGTCTTGATGCCAGGGTCCACGATCACGATGACCTTAAAGCCCTGCGCGTGCAGGCCGGCGATCAACCCGGCCGGGTCGGGGAAGCGCTCCGCGTCCCACGTGAAACAGCGGTAGCCGTCCATGTAGTGGATGTCGAGGTGGATGCAATCGGCGGGCACGTGGTAGGTCTGGCGGAAGTCAGTCGCCAGTTGGCGCACGCGCGCCTCCGGGTAGTACGACCAGCGGCTCTGGTGGTACCCCAGCACCCACCGCGGCGGCAAGCGCAGCCGGCCGGTCAACTCGGTGTACCGTTCGACCACGGCCGTCAGGGCTGGGCCGTAGATGAAATAGTAGCACAGTTCCCCACCCTCAGCGCCAAAAGAAGCGACGTCGGGGACGGCTGCACCCAGGTCGAACTGGCCGCGGAAAGTGTTGTCGAAGAATATCCCGTAGCCCTGGCGGCCCTGGCTATGGAGACCCAACAGCACCGGCAAGCACATGTTGATGGGCTCCTGCTCCAGTTGGTAGGTCTGGGGGTCGGTGTGCCAGGTCGCGTACCGGCGTCCGCGCCGGTCGAGCCCGAACGTGCGCTCGCCCAACCCGTACAAGTGCTCGTCGGGCTGGATGCGCTTGTGGCAGATGACGGCGCCGCCGGGGTGGCAGCCTGCGCCGGCCTCATCTTCACTGATCACCCCACCCTGCGGGTCGAGGAAAGCGAGTGTGCCGGAGGACTTGGCCACCCGGCAGGTGAGGCGCGAGGTGCTGATCTCGACGGCGGTCTCCGCCTCGGCGATGTGAAAGTCGCAGGGGAGCCAGTCGGGGTCGGGTCTGGCGATGGAGTAGGAGCGGGGAATTGTGGATTGCGGAGTGCGGAGTGCGGAGTGCGGATTGGGGAGTGGGTGAAAGTGAACGCGGATGAGGTCAGGGGCCAGGATGGTCATGGTGTAGGAGCCGTTGGCGCAGGTGACGGTGACACACTGCCCCTGGCGCGTGTGTCCTGTGACGTGGCCCGGGCGGCGGTAGTCCGATGGAGAGGGCGGCCCAGAAGACTTGCTCCTGGCGAAGCGGGCCTGGTATCGTCTCTGGCGGACCTGATAGGTGATGCTGTCCCATATCGCGGCGGGGCTCAGATTGATGACCTCGCGTAAAAGTCGGGATAGGGCGTTCAGAGTTGGCCTCCTGGGTGCTGAATCTGGGAGATGCAGGGTGCCCGACGATTATGCCCCCTCACGCTGTTCCTGTCAACCCATGCTGGCGAGTCCCTGCACTTGGGCCTCCAGGCGGGTTTGCGCTCACACGATTTGCCGTCTGTGCCATCCTATGCTACAATGAGCCTACTATGGCACGCGTCGTGTTTATGGGCACACCCGAGTTTGCCGTGCCGGCGCTGGAACGGCTGGCCGCGGCTCACCAGGTGCTGGGCGTCGTCACCCAGCCGGACCGGCCGGCCGGGCGTGGGCAATGCTTGATCCTGAGCCCGGTCAAGCAGGCAGCGCTGGCGCGCGGCCTGCCGCTGGCACAGCCGCCGTCGCTGCGTACCTCAGAGGCGCAGGCCCAACTGGCGGCCTGGGAGCCGGACCTGATCGTCGTGGCGGCCTGTGGCTACATCCTGCCCCAGGACGTGCTCGACCTGCCTCCCCACGGCTGTCTCAACGTCCACGCTTCGCTGCTGCCCCGTTGGCGGGGGGCGGCGCCCATCTCGGCGGCCATCCTGGCCGGCGACGGCGTCACCGGCGTGACCCTCATGCGCATGGACGCGGGGGTAGACACCGGCCCCGTCCTGGCCCAACGCCAGGAGCCCATTCACCCCGCCGACACGCGGGCCACGCTGGGGGCGCGGCTGGCCCGCCTGGGAGCCGAACTACTGATGGAGACGTTGCCGGCCTACCTGGCAGGGCATCTGCAGCCCCACCCACAGCCCGCAGATGGGGTGACCTACGCCAGGCCACTGCACAAGGAGGACGGCCGGCTCGACTGGGCGCTCCCGGCAGTCGCGTTGGACCGGCAGGTGCGGGCAGTCACTCTCTGGCCGGGCGCCTTCACGACGTGGCGCGGGCGACCACTGAAGATACTGCGGGCGGTGCCCCGGCCCGGCTGGCGGGGGGACGCGCCACCCGGCACGGTGGTGGCGCAGGCGGGCGCCGTAGTCGTCGCCACGGGTGAGGGAGCGTTACGTCTGGAGGAGGTCCAACTGGCCGGCAAGCGGCCAATGGACGTCGCCGCCTTTCTTCATGGCCAGCGCGATTTCGACGGCAGCCGGCTGGGAGTGGCAGAGGAACAGCAATGAACGGAGCGGGGGATGGTCGCAGCCTCCGCTCCGTTTGTGCAATAGGACCAATGTACTATGGCTGGAATGGCAATTCGTCGCGTCCTGGCGCTTGCCTAACCAGGGCGGACGGTGGTATAATCTCCGCACAGTGGAGATTTCGATCTCGTTTGTACGATTCTAAACCGTGGTGGAGGGTAAGGTATGTCTGGTCACAATAAATGGTCAACCATCAAGCACAAGAAGGCCGCGGCGGACGCGAAGCGAGGCAAGGTCTTCACCCACCTGACCCGCGAGATCACCATTGCGGCGCGCGAAGGGGGCAGCGACCCCGATTCCAACTTCCGCCTGCGCCTGATCATGGACAAGGCCAGGGCCGCCAACATGCCCAAGGAAAACGTCGAGCGGGCGATCAAGCGGGGTACCGGAGAACTGAAAGGCGAAGAACTCGTGGAAGTGACGTACGAGGGATACGCGCCCAACGGTGTGGCCGTGTTGGTACAGGCGCTCACCGACAACAAGAACCGCACCGTCGCCGAGGTGCGCCGCACGCTCACCCGGCAGGGCGGCTCGATGGCCGAGGCGGGAGCCGTCGCCTGGCAGTTCGACCGCAAAGGCTACATCGCGATCGCGCCCAATGGGCTGAATTCAGATACCGTCTTTGAGATCGCCGTGGAAGCCGGGGCCGAAGACGTCGTGATCGGCGACGACCTGATCGAAGTATACGTTGCACTGGAAAACTTTCGGGCGGTACAGGGGGCGCTCAAGAGCGCGGGCATCGAACTTGAAACGGCTGAATTGGCGATGGTCCCCAAGACGACCATGCACCTGGACGACAAGGACACCGTGCAGGTGATGGGGGTCATCGAGGCGTTGGAGGACCTGGACGACATTCAGCAGGTCTATTCCAACCTCTATATCAGCGACGAGGCAATGTCCAGTTACGAGACGGTAGCCGCCTGACGCCCGATGCGCGTACTCGGCATTGACCCTGGCACTGCCATCACGGGGTATGGCGTGGTGGAGGAGGTGCAGGGAGACCTGAAGCCGCTGGCGTTCGGAGTGATCCGCACTCCAGCCGGCCAGCCTCTTCCGATGCGCCTGCAGTTGATCTATCGGGCGATCCGGGAACTGGCGGGCCAGTGGGGACCGGCGGCGGCGGCGGTCGAAGAACTTTTCTTTAGCAGCAACGTGCGCACGGCGATGAACGTGGGGCAGGCACGCGGCGTCGCGCTCCTGGCCCTGGCCGACAGCAACCTGCCTGTGGCCGAGTATACGCCGCTGGCGGTCAAGCAAGCGGTGACCGGTTATGGGAGGGCAGATAAGAGGCAGATGCAGGAGATGGTGCGGCTGTTGCTGGGATTGGCAGAGGCGCCGCGCCCCGACGACGCGGCCGACGCCCTGGCCGTGGCCATCTGCCACCTGCACTCAGCCCGCCTGGGTGCACTTGGGAAACAGGTATGACCGTAAGCGCAAGATAAGTATACCTCCACCTGAACGGATGTCGTGAGATGATCGCCAGGCTGAGTGGGACGGTGTGGAACGTTGGGCCGGGGTACGTGATAGTCCGTGCCGGTGGGATCGGCTTCCGGGTACACGTGCCCTCGGGTGTGCTGGTGCAACTGGATGGCACGGGCCAGCCGGTCGAGTTGTTCACCTACCTGCACGTGCGGGAGAATGAAATGGCGCTCTATGGCTTCCTCACGGAAGAGGAACTGGTGCTGTTCAAACTCCTGCTGAGCGTCTCTGGGGTTGGCTCCAAGACCGCACTGGCGCTCCTGAGCACCGTCTCGCCGGACGCGCTCCGCCAGGCCGTGGCACAGGAGGAACCGGCGCTCCTGTCTCACGTGCCAGGTGTCGGGCCGAAGACGGCCAAGGCGATCATCTTTCATTTGAAGGACAAACTGATCCCCACTGGGGCAAAGGCAGTACCCCTGTTGAGCGATGCTGACGCCGAAGTCATCGCCGCGTTGACCGGGCTGGGCTTCAGCCTGGTCGAGGCCCAGGCAGCCTTGCAGAGCCTGCCACGAGACGCGGACCTGCCCGTCGAGGAGCGGGTGCGCCAGGCGTTGGCCTACTTCGCCGCGCCCTGATTGGAGGGACGCCGATGGTACGAGATCCAGAATCAGAGCACGGGCCGGCGTGGCACAAGCCCTTGCGCCGTCTCCTGGCCCTCAACATCCGCAGCAAGATCGTCGTGCCGTACCTGATCCTCACGTTGATCATAGCGGTCATCGGCACCTACGTGGTGACCAAGCTGGTGGCCGGTTCCCTCGACGAACGGCTGACCAACCAGTTGCTCGAAGCCGGGCGCGTAGTTTCGGACAGCCTGGGCCGCCGGGAATTGGACCACCTGGACTCCGCGCGGGCCATCGCCTTCACGGTTGGCCTGGCCGAGGCGGTGCAGGCCGGCGATCAGGACCGCGTGGTTGCGCTGGCCCAACCGGCAGCCTCCGTCCGAGACGTAGAGTCCATTGCCATCGTTGACGTACGCGGTCAGGAGATGCTGCACTTGCTCCGGCAGAGCGATGGCTCATTCCAGCCCGCCGCAGGGCAGTTCAACCTCGCCGGGCAGCGCATCGTGCAGGCCCTGCTCGAGGCTGGCGATCCGGACGCACTGCCCAGGCGTGGCCTGGTGTTATACCCGGCCAGCGACCAGTACTACTACCTCACGGCCATCCCCATCGGGCTGGAGGACGAGATGGTCGGCGTGGCCGTCGTGGGTACCTCGCTCAATACCCTGATCCGCTACTTCAAGGACACCTCCCTGGCTGACGTGATCATCTATCTCGACGGTGGGCGGGTGGTGGCCACCACCTTCACGGCCGCCGAGCAACCCGCCGACGTGGCCGCCCTGCTGAACGAACTCTCGACCACACCGGCGCTTTACGAAAAGGCCCTGTACGATAGCAAAATTACCATCGGTGAGAACGTCAGCATTCGTGGCCGTTCGTACCGCCTCGCCCGCGGGGCCCTCTCTGTAGGCAACGATAGCCTGGGGGTTTTTGCGGTCGTCCTGCCCTCGCAACTCATCATCCAGGCCGGTGCCACGAGCCGTGATACCTACGCGGTGATCTTTAGCACCGCCATGGCGGCCGTGATCCTGATCGGATACGCCATTTCGCAGCGCATCACTCGTCCCCTCAATCGCCTGGTGCGCACGTCCCAGGCCGTCGCAGAAGGGAACCTCGAGCAGCGTACCGGGATCGTGGGCACCGACGAGATCGGTATCCTGGCCGAGACCTTCGACGAGATGACGGGGCGCTTGTCGGAGCGCACCCGGGCGCTGGAGGAGGCGATCGGCCGCATGCGGGCCATCCTCTCCAGCATCGGCGACGGCGTGATCCTGGAGGACATGGAGGGGAACCTGCATCCATTGAACGCCGCGGCCGAGGCCCTGTTGGAGGAAATGTCAGAGAATTTCGCGCTCGGACCGCTGCGCGAACTGTCTGTAGAAGAATACGACCAGTCCGAAGACCTGCAGCCAAGCCCGTGGCTGCTGGAACGGCGGCGCTTCCAGGTGGGTAGGAAAGTGATCAGTGCCCACTCCGCCGCCGTCCGCACGGACAAGGGAGAACACCTGGGCACCGTGATCGTGTTGCGGGACGTCACGGCGGAGGCGGAAGCGGAACGGCTCAAGGACGCCTTTATCACGCACGTCTCACACGAACTGCGCACCCCCCTGACGGCCATCAAGGGGTACAGCGAACTGCTGCTCGTCACCGCCAGCGGATCACTCGATGCAGAGAAACTGGGGTTCCTGGAGACCATCTCCCGGCACACCGACAACCTGGTGGCGATGATCAACGAACTGCTCGACTTTTCCGAGATGGAGGCCGGAGGACGGCTAGGCTTGCGGCTGCGACCTGTGCTGTTGACCGCGCTCATCGAAGAGATCGCCGAGGAGGTACGCCCGCAGGTCGAGCAAAAGGGATTGACTTTCAAGGTAGAGACTCCCGCTGAACTGCCCCTGGTGGACGC
The DNA here is from genome assembly GCA_035529535.1 of Anaerolineae bacterium. Lineage (GTDB taxonomy): Bacteria > Chloroflexota > Anaerolineae > B4-G1 > B4-G1 > DATKWP01. Next base: position 6,794 of record DATKWP010000119.1, read on the forward strand.
CGATACCAGGCGCTTGCGCTGGGCAGTTATTAACCTGGTACGCAATGCCTGGCAGTATACTCCGGCCGGGGGCAGCGTGACACTGCGCCTGTATGGGCGGAATGACCAGGTAGTGCTCGACATCGCAGACACCGGAATCGGCATCTCACCTGAAGACCAAAAGCGCCTGTTCGCGCGCTTTTACCGGGTCACCAACGTGACGGCAGACGACGTGCGGGGCCTGGGCCTGGGACTGTACGTGACCAAGGCCATCATCGAGGCCCACGGGGGCAATATTCAGGTGGCCAGCAGAGAGGGAGGCGGCAGTACTTTCAGCGTGATTCTTCCTGCGTCGCAGGACTATCAGGGCGAGAAAGGCACGGGCCAAGGTGTCGTCGAACAGAGAAAATGACGCGACTGCCAGCAAGCCCGGCGGCAAGCGCGACCGGGATCAGGAACGGAAGCGGCGTGACTGGCTGGTGTTCCTCCTGATCCTGCTGCTGGGGTTTGTCTGCCTGCTGATCACCGCCCAACTCGCGGTCAAGCCGAAACGTGTCTGGCAGGTGTACGCCAACATGCTCTCCGAACTAAAGCCCGATGCGACCCTCTACGCCGGGCAGGGGGGCATCCCACCGCTGCGGCCCGAGGTGCTGACCCCTCCTTCCTGGGACCCGCGGTACATCCTGACGCCGGTAGGGACACTGGTCGCTGTCCCGCCGGGGACTCTCGGCCCGGCCCAGACGACCACGCCCACCCCCCAGGAGATCGCCTCCCTACCGACCCCTTCTACCAGTGTGAGCCCGTCGCCCTCCACTACGCCCACGCAGACGGGTACTCCGACCGCCACGCCGACGGGCACCCCGACCTCCACGCCGACGGGCACGTCTACGCCGACCGCCTCGCCCACGACGACCTCCACTCCCACCGCCACACCTGAGTCTCCGACGCCCACACACAGTCTGCCTCCCCGGCCGACCACGGACACGCCCACGCCGAGCGAGACCCCGACTCCGACGGACACTCCCACGCCCACGCCGACCCCCGTCCCGCCTCCGATCATCTTTAGCATCACGCCCAACCAGGGCGTGAACACCGCCTCCGTGACGGTGACGATTCTAGGGGCCAACTTCTTCGGCCTGCCCGTGGTAACACTGGGGGACAGCGCCACGATCGCCGTCTCTGCAACCACCACCGACACGATTACGGGCACAGTGCCGGCCGGCCTCACTCCCGGCGTCTACGCCCTCACCGTCAGGAATCCCGACCTGCAGTACGACCGGCTCTCGCCGGCCTACATCGTGCTCAACCGACCCAGCCCGAACACGACACTGGAGACCGGGTATATATCCACGTTCGGCCCCGCCGCCTCCGGAGCGGAAGGGGATGACGATCACGTGCAGGTGCTCTTTTTCGAAGTGCCCGATGGCACGCCAGGCGACCTCTACGTACGCATCTTCGATGCCGATACGGGAGGGGTACCGGGAGTGTCGCCGGACGAACAGCACAACGGGGCCTGGAATACCATGGTTAGATATACGCTGCGCGGTGGCACCGACGCGTACAATGAACCCGATGCCCGTTCCCATCATCCAGGCCCGGCCGGGATCAACTCCGGCGCGCTCCTGCTGGCGCAGACGGTCGTCGGCGAGGACACGATGGTTCCACCCGTATACGACAACTTGTGGGGTCTCGTCTTTGGCCCCTACACGGCGGGCGACGGGGAACTGGTCAGTGGCCGCCGGGTGTTCAAACTGGTAGTAGAAGGGGTCAGTGGCGACGATGGGAACTATTACAACGCCATGTTGAGCACGGCGGCCGGCGACAACGTCATACCGGCCGGCAGCCGGGTCTTTGCCTATGCCTGGACGTTGCCGCTCGACCCCGATCCAGTCCAGCGTCCGCCCCTGTATCCCTACGTAGCCCAGGGGACAGCGAACTTGGAACAGCACAACTGGGACATGGACTGGGCCGGTGGTATCATGACGCTCCATACGCCGATGCGAGACATCGTCGTGGACAATGTCGTAGACAATGGCATCTCCCTGGACAACGAGGAACGATCCTCGGCCTACGGCGTGCAGACCGAAGAAGGAGGGGCCACGTGGACTGTGACGCTGGACTTTTCCTTCGCCGGAGCCTGGAACGACGTCACCTTCTGGGCGGCTGGAGATGGGACTGACCTGGCCATCTTCACCCACCCGACGATGGCTCCACCGCCGTGACCATAGTCTTCCCGGTCAAATAGAGAAGCCGGACTGCTGGGCAGTCCGGCTCTCGTGTTGGTTGGGCAAGATGGCATCTTGGCCCACTCAGGGC
>DATKWP010000120.1:0-7784 GCA_035529535.1 Anaerolineae bacterium
TGGCCCCAATTGCTATAGTCATCGAATGCTGCAGCGGGGTATACATATAAATTCTACCCAAAACGCCTGTCAACATCCTGACATAGTGAAAAATAGTGAGTTCGCCTACCACGGCATCCGGGACGCGGGTGAGATCATGAGGCTGCCAGGTCACCGTGGTCTCAACCATGCGATACAAAGGTATGATGATCATGTAGAACATCAAAACCAGCATGATCAATGCCAGGGCGACTTGGGCGCTCGTCAGCCAGCGGATGAACCTTCTAAAAGTGGCGAGCATTTGAAGAGAGAGTGGTTGCTGAACAACTGCAGGGACTGCCATGTCTGTTCTTCCTTAATCGTCGAGTACCCTCCCGCAGGTTGGGCCATCGTTTCAAATAATAACCTGCGGGAGGGTAGACTGAATAGTTACCCTTCGACAGTGAAGGCGTAGGTCCGCCGTAATTCGTCCAACCTGTCCAGGTTGGACATTGCTCTTTCCTGGTCAGTCTGGGCCAGCGCCAACAGCAGCGTATTGATAATCGTCATCGGCACGGTAAGGGAGTGGAAGGCGGAAATCGGGCCCCGACGGGCGGCCAGTACGACGTCGGCCTTGTTGCCGATGATGGACCCCAGCGTGTCTGTGAGCAGAATGGAAACGCAGCCACACGCCCGGGCGTGGTCCAGAGTGAGTTGCAGAGCCGGAGTCACGTCGAAGAAACCGATGGCGAACAACAGGTCGGCGCCGGTCATCAGGAGCAGCGGTTCCAGCATCTCTCGTCCAGTCGTCGTGAGCGGGATCACGTGCCGCCCGAACCGCCTGAGACGGATTTCGAGCAGGTCTACCAGGGATATGGAAGGGCCGATGCCAAACACGAACACCCGCTCCCGCTCGCGCAACAGGTTGACTGCCTGGTGGATGGCAGCACGGTCTACGGTACGGAGCGCCTGGGTAAGATGGTCAATCTCTGAACTGGTCAGCCGCTCGAAGATATCGCCATCCTGGCGCGAATTTTCTAGCCGTGCCCGCAGCCGGACAGAGTGGGTCACGCGGCTGCGAAACGAGGACTGGAGGGCGGCCCGCATTTCGGGATAGCCGCTGAATCCCAACGACTGGGCAAACCGCACGGCCGTTGCCTCGCTCAACTCAAGGCGCGCCGCCAGTTCGGCGGCGGAGAGGAACGCCGCTTCGTCCTGGTTTCTCAGCAGGTAGCGGGCCATGCGCTTTTCACTCTTGGTGAGTGAGTCAAAGTGTTGGCGCACTAACTCGCCAGGCTCGATCTCTGCTTGCGTTTGCATGCCATTCACTCGAAGAGCCACCCCTTGCATATTGTACTACAAAATTCTCAAAATTGCAAGTCCACTTTCAAAAATCACCTTCCCGAAAGTTTCAGTGAGGTCAGCCCCAAACACAAGCGCCACGAGCTTTCGGGAAGGTTCCCCGTAGGTTGACTATCCGCTGAACATGTGCTATCATCTGCAGCCGCAAATGACCCTGCGTGAGGAAGGTGGAGATGACGGCGGAGATTCCGCGGGTGAGTACACCCGTATGCGCTCGGAATGACATTTCAGACATCCGGGCGTGCACCAATAGCACTTTTACGTTCGACCAAATCATTGACCGGCGCTGCTCCGATAGCAGCAAGTGGTGTTCCTACGGCGAGGACGTGTTGCCCCTGTGGGTGGCCGACATGGATTTCGCCGCGCCGGAGCCGGTGCTCCGTGCGCTCCAGGAGCGCGTGGCTCACCCGATCTTTGGCTATGGGGCACCGCCCGATGGCTTGCGCGAGGTGCTCCAGGAACGGTTGGCCCGCCTGTATGGTTGGCGGGTCGAGGCCGAGGAGATATTCTTCGTCCCCGGCGTGGTGAGCGGGTTCAATCTGGCCTGTCGCGCCGTCGGCGCACCGGGCGACGGGGTGCTGGTGGAGACGCCCGTCTACCCGCCCATGCTCACCGCAGCGGGGAACCAGGGGCGTGTCTGCCAGGCCGTGCCGCTGGTCGAAGGGCCCCAGCGGTGCGAACACGACTTTGACGCCTTCGAGCGGGCGATCACGGAACGCACCGCGCTCTTCCTGTTGTGCAACCCCCACAACCCGGTGGGGCGTGTGTTCGAGGCGGCCGAACTGGAACGTCTGGCCGAAATCTGCCTGCGCCACGACGTGCTGATTTGCTCCGACGAGATCCACTGCGACATTGTGTACCGGGGCCACCGGCACGTCCCGGTGGCCTCCCTGGCGCCGGAGATTGCCGCGCGGACGATCACCCTGTTCGCGCCCAGCAAGACCTTTAACGTTGCGGGGCTGGCCTGCTCGGTGGGGGTGGTGCAGAACCCGGACCTGCGCGCCAGGCTGGAGCAGGCCCGGGCCGGCCTGGTCCCCGAAGTCAATGTGCTGGGCTACACGGCCGGGCTGGCCGCCTACCAGGACGGGCAGGCGTGGCTGGAGGCGCTGCTGGGATACCTGGAGGGGAACCGTGATACCGTGGTGGAGTACGTCGCCGCCCACCTGCCTGGCATCACCTGCCAGCGGCCGGAAGGGACCTTTCTGGCCTGGCTCGATTGCCGAGGAGCGCCGCTCCCCGGCGATCCTTGCCGGTTCTTCCTGGAATGCGCCAAGGTGGCGTTGAACGATGGGGCGGATTTTGGCCCAGGGGGAGAAGGTTTCGTGCGCCTGAACTTTGGCTGCCCGCGCGCGACCCTGCACGAGGCCCTGGAGCGCATGCGGTGCGCGCTGGAAGGAGTATGAAAGGTATTGGGCCTACAGCAGTCTCGCGATCTCGCGCGTGTATTCCGGGAAGTAGCGTCCGATTGCGGATAGATCGAAGGAGCCCAGGATCGCTTCCTTGGGCTCCCGTGCCAGGAGGAAGCGAAACGACTCGGCGACCAGCGTTTCCGGGCTGGTCTTGCTGCTGGTGAGCCGTTCGTAGTCGGCTCCGCGCAGGACCACTCGATGGTGGCTGGTCTCTCCCCCTTCTCTGACGGTGACCTGGAAGGTGTATCCGTCGTCGTGTTCCAGTCGCTTGACCTCGATGCTGGCGATCATCTGCTCTGTCCTCCAACGTTCAGACGGTCACGTTGATTTGCTCTGTGTTGGCCCTCACCGCGGCAATGAAGGTCTCCAGTCCTGCCGATTCCAGGCGGTGCGGCTGTACGGGGAGGACGACGTGGAACTGGCTGCCGGGCCGGGTCTGCTCGTCGTACCCCAGGCTTTCGGCCCAGATACGGCCGCCGTGTGCTTCGACGATGCCACGGGCGATGGTCAGTCCCAGGCCGGGGCCGGCCCCTTTGAACTTGGTCTTGCCGGTAGAGTGGAACATCACGTCGCCCGCGCGGTAGAACTTGTCGAAGACGCGGCCCAGGTCGTCGGGGGCGATGCCGATGCCGGTATCGGCCACGACGATCTCGACGGCCCGCTCTTGAGGCTCCGTCACCCCGTTCAGCAACCGGCCGGTGATCCGGATGTGCCCGCCGTCCGGCGTGTACTTGATGGCGTTCTGGACCAGGTGCGAAAAGACCTGGACCAGCCGCTTGCCGTCGGCGGTGAGCGCGGGCAGGCTCTCCAGGCCCTCTACCACGAGCGTCTGTCTCCGCTCCTCCAGCGCCCTGGCCCAGGACTCGACGGCCTGGTGGACGGTCAGAGAGACCTGGGTGTGCGACAGGTTCAGGATCAGCGTCTCGGTGTCCAACTGGGAGACGTCGAACATGAGGTCTACGATCTCCTGCAAGCGCTGGGCGCCTTTATGGATGCCCTGGGCCATCTGCAGCGCCGTGTCCGGGGTGAGCGATCCCTCCTCGACCATTTCGCCCAGGATTTCGTTGTATCCGCAGATCTGGGTGAGTGGCGTCCGCAGTTCGTGGGAGGCGATGTCAATAAAGTTGGACTTGGCCTGGTCCAGGTGGGCCAGTTCGCGGTTGGCCACCGCCAGTTCCTGGTTGAGTTGCTCGTTTTCCGTATTCCGGACCTTGAGGTCGTCGAACAGCCGCGCGTTTTCCAGCGCCACCGCCGTCTGGTCGGCTAGCGTGCTCAACAGCGCCAGGTCCTCGTCGAAATAGCGGTCGCCGCAGGTCTTGGGGCCCAGCGCCAGCAGGCCGATCCATTCTCCTTTGGCGTAGATGGGGACGTACACGTCCGCGCCCAGGCTGGCCAGCCACCCTTGCTCGGCCGGGGAATTCTCGCGGAAGCGGGGCAACAGGTCTACGTCGTACTGGGTCAGGGGACGGCGTTCCTGGCGCAGATAGTCGGCCACGGGGCTGGCGGCGGAGAGGGCTCCGGGAGGTGAGTCTTTCCCGGTGCCCGTGACGTCTCGCAGGCGGAAGTAGGAGTACTTGGACTCTAAAGGTGGCGATAGGAATTGCTTCGGAAGATCTTCAGGGACGTGCTGCCCGGGTTCTTCGTGGACCACGAACAGGGTACCATGTTGGATCTGCATCGTCTCGCGGATGAGGTCCAGGGCTACGGTGGCCAACCGCTCCAGGTCCAGGATGTTGCTGATGTGGGTGCTGTATTCGTGCAACGTGCGGCCGGGGTCATAATGGGTCCCGGAGACCACCTGGTCCGCCAGCCGTTGGGCCAGCCGCAGGAGGGGCGCAAAGACCACGGCCAACACCAGGGCCACCGTCACACCGGCCAGCAGAGGGCTGTAACCGGGCACCGACTGGAAGAGCGCCTGCGTGGCCAGAAAACCGGCGGTATAGATGACCACCGTCAAGAGCGTGACGATCAGGAAACTCGCCGTCCGCCGCGCGACCTGGCGCACGTCGGGCTGGCGATAGGTCAGCACGGCATAGGTGGCGCACAACGTGCCCAGCAGGTGGAAGCCGCTGCCGAGCGCCGCTGTTCCGGCCAGGAGCGGGGTCAGTACCGCCCCGCTGGCGGTAAGCCCCAACGCCACGGCCCAATACTTGATCCGATTGCGGTGCAGCGGCTGCTGGGCCTGGTGATAGGCTCTCGCGGTCAGGAGCGTTGCCCCACCCATAAAGGCCCCCCAGCCCGCGATCGCCACACCGAAGGCCAGGCTCCAGTGCCAGGCCAGCAAGCCCCCCACGCTGGTAGGGGTTGCCGGCAAGCCCTCCACGCCAGTGGGGGGTACGTGACCGCCAGCCCACGATACCTCGGGCAGGCCCAGCCAGTTCTCGTTGAGGACGATGGCGGCCACGATCCAGGCTGCACCCAAGGCCCACCAGCCCCAGCCGGACCCGGCGAACCGCAGGAACGCTCGGGTCAGGTGGAGGAACAGCCAGGCCAGGAGCAGCAATCCGTACAGCCACACCCGCGCCGGAACGTCCTGGGCGGGGGTAGCCAGCCCGCCTGGCCTCAGGAAAACCAGTCCGAGTGTCCAGAGGGAAGAGGCCCCGACGTACAGGACCAGCAGGCGCGTGGCCCACTCCTGGAAGCCGCGTCTCTTCAGTATCACGCCGGCGATGGGCAAGTACAGGACGCCGGTCAGGATCAATGAGATGAGCGCCGGGCTGACAGTGTTCAACTTGCTGCTCCTCCCCGCCAGACCCTCCAACAGGGTTCATGCTAGCACGTTTGGGTGCACGTGGAGTCAAGAAAGCACGAGATATTCATTAAAATTACCCGTATTACTATAATGGAAAATCGGCGCTTTAAGAGTTTCATTTGCGTTACGGCGCAGTGAATGTTTGCCGAGAAGGACGCAAACAGGTATAATCGGACCGGAGGTCCGGACATGACATCAACTGCAAACGGCATCACGGCGGTTCCGGGCATCCGCGTCGGCCACGCCACCGACCCGGTAGGGTTGACCGGATGCACGGTCGTTTTGTGTGAGGCAGGAGCAGTGGGCGGAGTGGACCAGCGGGGCGGCGCGCCGGGTACCCGGGAGACCGACCTGCTGCGCCCCATGCACCTGGTGCAAGAAGTTCACGCGGTGCTGCTGGCCGGTGGCTCCGCCTTCGGCCTGGCTGCCGCCGAGGGAGTGGTGCGCTACCTGGAGGAGCGCGGCGTGGGGTTCGACGCCCGCGTGGCCCGCGTGCCCATCGTCCCGGCGGCGATCCTGTTCGACCTGGACGTGGGCGACCCACAGGCGCGCCCGAACGCGGCGATGGGGTACGCCGCCTGCCAGGCAGGCTTAGCCGGGCCTGTGCCTGAGGGCAACGTGGGGGCCGGCACCGGGGCCACGGCTGGCAAGATCCTGGGCATAGGACGGGCCATGAAGGCAGGCCTGGGCACCGCCGCGGTTTCCCTGGGGGGCGGGCTGGTGGTGGGGGCGCTGGTCGCCGTCAACCCCCTGGGGGACGTGGTGGATCCGGCCACGGGCGAGATCCTGGCCGGGGCGCGCAAGTTCGACTCCGACGAGCCGGCCAACACGCTGGACGTGATGCGCGAGCTTGTATACCCTCACCCCCAGCCCCTCTCCCTGGGAGGGAGAGGGGAGCAGACCTTTGCTTCCAGTACCGTCATTGGCGTCGTGGCCACCAACGCGCGGTTGACCAAGGAAGAGGTGAACAAGGTGGCGCAGATGGCGCAAGATGGCGTCGCCCGCGCCGTCCGCCCGGCGCACACGCTGTTCGACGGGGACACGCTCTTCGCGTTGGCCACCGGTGATAGTCCCGCCGACGTCAACCTGGTGGGGGCCTACGCGGCGGAGGTCGTGGCCGAGGCCATCGTGCGCGGCGTGCGGGCCGCCGAGGGGGCCGGGGGGGTGCCGGCCTACCGGGACTTGCGTGGTGTGGCTGGCTCTTGATGCACCTGGGGCGACTCACCTGGCTCTGGTTCCTGGTGCTTTTGCTGGCGTCGTGCGCTTCTCCAGCGCCGCCTGAGCGGCTGCCGACCCGCGCCCCCACGCCCACCCATACTCCCACCCCTACCCCGTTCCCGATCTCGGCGCAGACGTACTATGAGGACGGGTTGGCCCGCCAGCGGGCCGGCGACGCCGCAGGTGCACTCCAATCCTTCTCCTGGGCCATCCAGCGGGCACCGGACCTGGCGCCGGCCTACGTCGCGCGGGGCACGGTCCACCTGGGGCGGGGGGAATTCTCGCAGGCGCTGGCCGATGCGGACGCCGCGCTGGAGGCCGATGCGGCCAGTGCTGCCGCCAACGCCGCCGCCTACGCGCTGCGCGGCGAGGCGCTGCGCTTGCTGGGCCGTGCGGACCCGGCGCTGAAAGCCTTTGACGAAGCCCTGGCGCTCGACCCTGCTCTGCGGGCCGAGACCTTCCGCTCCCGCTGGCTGGTCGCCAGCATGGCCCACAGGGGGGGGCGGATGCTGGCGCTGAGCGCAGAGTACGCCAGCGCCCATCCCGACGATCCCTTGCGCCATTATTATCACGCCTGGGCCTTCGTCGAAGGGGGTACCCCGGTCGCCGCCGTTGCGGTCCTGGTGGAGGGGATCGAGACCACCCCGCATCCACCCGCGCTGCTCTGGTATGCGCTGGGCCGCGCATACATGGAAGCCCGGGCCTGGAAAGAGTCGGTCACTGCTCTCGAGGCCGCGCGGGTGCTGGTGCAGGGGGGTGACACCAGCCTGGCCCTTCACTCCGACCGCCCCATCGCGGAACTGTTCAGCACGCTCGGGCAGGCCTACCTGGGTGCCGGGCGCTGCGTGGACGCGGAGGCGATGCTCCAGTATGCCCTGGACGTCGGCGCTCCGGCTGCGGTATATACGGCACCCCTGGGGCAAGCACGGCTGTGCCAGACCCCGACCCCCACTGCCACTCCCTATCCTACCGCGACCCCGTACTTGTGGTAGTACCCTCCCGCAGGTTGTCACGTAACGCTCGCAGCCCCCGTCTCGGGGGCGTCCTCCCGCAGGTTGTCACCTGGGATGCGTGTGTCGCAAGAC